>JAYUMN010000047.1:0-4649 GCA_043762595.1 Frankiales bacterium | reverse complement strand
GGCGACGTCTTCCTGGACCGGCTCGACGCGTTGTTGCAGGCCGGCGGCGTGACGACCCGGCGCTACCGCAAGCCGACGTTCGCCAAGCCCGCGCCGGTCGACCTCAGACACGAGATTGCCACCCACTGCGAGGTGGTGATCGAAGCCCTCGCTGATTGAGGCAGTTGCACGTCGTGCAGTGTGCACGACATCGCCGACCTCGAAGGCCGCGGCCTGACCGGTGTCTTCCTGGCCAGTACGGAGTTCGCCGAAGCCGCAGCGGCGCAGTCGGCAGCGCTCGGCTTCCCGGCCGCGCACGTGCTGGTCGCGCACCCGATCCAGGACCGCACCGACGACGAGGTGCGCGCACTAGCCGACGCGGCATACGACGAGGTGCTCCGGGCGGTGACAGCCCGCTGACCCGTCGTACGGTGGTCGCATGGATTCCAGACACCTGGGCCGCTCCGGGTTGCGCGTCTCACCGCTGTGCCTCGGGACGATGAACTTCGGCCCGCAGACCACCGAGCCCGACAGCCACGAGATCATGGATGCCGCACATGCCGCCGGCATCAACTTCTTCGACACCGCCAACGTCTACGGCTGGAAGACCGGCGAGGGCGTCACCGAGAAGATCATCGGGACCTGGTTCGCGCGGGGCGGTGGCCGGCGCGAGAAGACCGTGATCGCCACCAAGCTGTACGGCGGGATGGGCGACTGGCCCAACCAGACGCACCTGTCGGCGCTCGCGATCCGCCAGCAGTGCGACGCCTCCCTCAGGCGGATGCAGACCGACTACATCGACGTTTACCAGATGCACCACATCGACCGCGAGGCACCCTGGGACGAGCTGTGGGAGGCCTTCGACGTCCTGAAGACACAAGGCAAGATCCTGTATGTCGGGTCGAGCAACTTCCCCGGCTGGGGCATCGCCCAGGCCAACGAGCAGGCCGCGCGGCGGCACAGCTTCGGGCTGTCGAGCGAGCAGAGCCTCTACAACCTGATGGCCCGCACGGTCGAGCTCGAGGTCGTCCCGGCCTGCCAGGCCTACGGACTGGGTCTGATCCCCTGGTCACCGCTGCAGGGCGGCCTGCTCGGCGGCATCCTGCGCAAGACCCGCGAGGGTCGGTCGGCGGACAAGCGGATTACCACGATGCTCGCCGACAATCTCGAGGCCGTGACGGCCTACGAGGCGTTCTGCGACGAGCTCGGCGAGGACCCGGCCAACGTCGGCCTCGCCTGGCTGCTGCACCAGAGCGTCGTCACCGCTCCTATCATCGGCCCACGCACCTTGGCGCAGCTGACTGGGTCCCTGCGCGCCACCGAGATCGTGCTCGACCAGGCCGCGCTGGACCGACTCGACGAGCTCTTCCCCGGCCCAGGCGGCGCCGCCCCGGAGGCCTACGCCTGGTAGCCGGGGCGAGCCGGTCGAGCCTCCAGCACCGCTGGTCGACAGCCAGAATCAGCAGGGTGAGGGTTCACAACAACCAACTGTCTCGCTGACGTTTGGCATCGCAGGACGAACATGAGCCCGAGTCGAGAGCACACCTGCCAGCTCCGGCCGGCGGCCACACCCAGTCAGCTCACATGCACGTGCGGCCGACGTCGCACCAGATGCGCCTGCACGGTCAGCCCCTTCGCGCGCGCCAGGTAGACCGCAGCCACGACCGCCGACACTGCGCACACCAGACCGCCTGCAACCAGGCCGGACCGGGGCCCGCGAGCCTCGGCCAACGAACCGATCAGCGGCGCACCGACCGGGTTTCCGCCGAGAAACACGAGCACATAGAGGGCCATCACGCGCCCGCGGACCTCCGGGCTCGAGCCGAGCTGCACCAGCGCGTTCGCGGTCGTCGTGAACAGTAGGACCGCCACGCCCGTCGGGACGAGCAACACCACCGTCACGGCGTACGACGGGGCGTAGGCGACCGAGACCTCCAGCAAACCAAACGCGAGCGCAGCTCCGAACAGCAGGCGGGTGCGGGGCGCACCCTCCCGCCGGGCACTAAGCAGCGCGCCGAACAATGAGCCGACCGCCAGAGCCGAAGTCAGCAAGGCGAACGAGCCAGCGCCCTTGTGGAAGACCTGTTTGGCGACGAGCGCAAGGGTGATCTGGAAGTTCAGCCCGAACGTGCCGACCATGAACACCAAGGCGATCGGAGCGAGCAGGTGGGGGCGCTGCCGGACGTACGCGAGTCCCTCCCGCAATTGGCCCTTGCTGCGGGCGACCCGCCGGCTGGGGGTGAGCTCGTCGGTGCGCATCGCCAACAGGCCCGCGATGACGGCGAGGTAGCTCACAGCATTGCCGAGAAAGACCCAGCCGGTGCCGACAGCATTGATCGCGAGGCCAGCAAGGGCCGGTCCGACGATCCGGGCCGAGTTGAAGGTGGCGCTGTTGAGGCTGACGGCATTGGCCATGTCGTCGGTGCCCACGATCTCGGAGACGAAGGCCTGCCGGACGGGCGTGTCCACGACGCTGGCGAGGCCGAGCGCGAAGGCAAGGACATAGACCTGCCAGAGCTGCACCACGCCCGTGAGGTCGAGAACGCCGAGCAGAACGGCCAACAGACTCATCGCCACCTGGGCGCCGATGAGCATCCGGCGCTTGTCGTAGCGGTCGGCCAGCACCCCGCCGTACAAGCCGAAGAGCAGCACCGGCAGGAACTGCAGGCCGGTGGTGAGGCCGAGCGCGAGGCCGGGGTTTGGCGCGATCGACAGGACAAGCCAGTCCTGTGCGACGCGCTGCGCCCAGGTGCCCGATAGCGAGACGACCTGACCGCCCGCAAACAGCCGGTAGTTGCGGACGCGCAGGGACCGAAACGTGCTCGAGCTCATGCGCCGGCCAGCCGCTCGAGCACCACGGCGGCACGGCGCAGGACCGCGACGTCCTCGGGATCGAGCTCCCGTAACCGGCGGGCGAGCCAGGCGTCGCGACGACACCGCTCGGCCCGCAGCAGGCTCTTGCCATGGGCACTCAGCGCGAGCAATACCTGCCGGCCGTCGGTGGGGTGATCCGTGCGGATCACCAGTCCCGCCGCCGCGAGGGCGGCGACGATCCGAGACATCGACGGCGGCCTGACCCGCTCGTGCGTGGCCAACTCCCCCGGGGTGAGCGGACCGTGCCGGTCGAGCGTGGCCAAGGCAGCGAGCTGGGTGATTGAGACCGAGGTGTCGACCCGCTCCACGCGCAACCGACGGGCCAGCCGCATCACCGACATGCGCAGCTCGCTGGCCAGGGCGGTGTCGGCGATGGTTGGCATATCCTTAGCTTAGCTCATTGCCCTGGCTCAGGACTTTTATAGGGCGCCTCAAGCAAGCGCTCGCTGGATCGGATCGATCGCGAAGTAGACGGCGAACAGCAGCGCGATCACCCACAGCAGCAGCCCGGGCGAGCCGACGCGCCCCTTGGCCGCCTTGATGACGACGTAGCTGATGAAGCCTGCCCCGATGCCATTGGTGATCGAATACGTGAACGGCATCAAGATGATCGTGAGGAACGCCGGGATGGCGATCTCCCAGTCATCCCACGGGATGTCCTTCACCTGCGTCAGCAGCAGGAAGCCGACGACGACCAGGGCGGGCGTTGCCGCCTGCGCTGGCACGATCGTGGTCAACGGCGTGAGGAACAGCGCGACGACGAACAGCGCACCCGTCACGAGGTTGGCCAGGCCGGTGCGGGCACCCTCGCCGACCCCGGACGCCGACTCGATGAAGCAGGTGTTGGACGACGCCGAGGCGGCGCCGCCCGCGATCGCAGCGATGCCGTCGACGAACAACACCTTGCCGATCCCCGGCAGCCGCCCCTGGTCGTCGAGCAAGCCGGCTTCGTTGCTGATCCCGATGATCGTTCCCATGGCGTCGAAGAAATCGCTGAGGATCAGGGTGAACACGAAGATCACTGCGGTCACGATGCCGGCCTTGGCGAAGCCACCACCGAGCGAGAAGTGCCCCAGCAAGCCGAAGTCGGGCTTGCCGACGATGCTCGACGGCACCTTCGGCGTGATCAGCCCCCAAGTCGTGACGGTGGCGAGTGCGTTGATCACGACCGCGAGGACGGTCGACACGATGATCGAGATCAGGATCGCGCCGCGCACCTGACGGACCAGGAGCACGATCGTCAACAGCAGCCCGACCGCGAACACGAGGACGGGCCAACTGTTCAGCCGCCCCGTTGCACCCAGCTGCACCGGGACGGAGGCGCCCTTCGGCGTCGTCACGAATCCAGCGTCGACCAACCCGATAAAGGCGATGAACAGTCCGATGCCGACACTGATCGCCTGCTTGAGTGCCAGCGGGATGGCCTCCAAAATCGTCTGCCGCAACCCAGTGGCCACGAGCAGCACGATGCCGAGGCCCTCGATCACCACCAGGCCCATCGCGTCGGGCCACGACATCGTCGGTGCGATCGTGAAGGCCACCAGGCTGTTCAGGCCCAGCCCGGTGGCGATGGCCAGCGGCAGATTGCCGACCAGGCCCATGATCACGGTCATCACGGCTGCCACCAACGCGGTCGACGTGGTCAGTTGGGCCACCGACAGTGAGTGACCGAGACTGTCCTTGGCGCTGCCAAGGATGATCGGGTTCAGGACCACGATGTAGGCCATCGTGAAGAAGGTCGCGAAGCCACCACGGACCTCCCGCTGCACACTCGAGCCTCGCTCGCTGATCCTGAA
>JAYUMN010000046.1:0-5888 GCA_043762595.1 Frankiales bacterium | reverse complement strand
ATGCCCAGCCGTGGGGCCGAACTCGGCCTCGAGCGGGTGCGACGCTTTGTGAGGAGGGCGCCGTCGCAGTTGCCCAGTGGGATGCTCGGCTGGTCGCCGCGGACGTCGGTGACCGTGAGGAGGACACCAGCGGTGGGCGACGAGATGCCTCCGGGCCAGATCAGCACGGCTGCCGGGGTTGCCGAACGCATGCAGACACTGCTTTCCCGGGCCGTCGAGGAACAGGTCGCCGAGCAGCAGGCTGTGTCCGCTGTCCTGACCGAGTTGCGCGGCCAACTGGAGGCGCTGAGCGAAGCGGTGCGGCGCGGCGCATCACACGACGCTGTGGAGCAGGTGGCGCGAAGCGTCAGCGGCGTCGTCGTCGACATCCGTACAGCGACATCGCTGCTCGGTCAGCGGCTGGACCTGCTCACAGCGCGGCTGGATGCCCTGGGACCACGGATCACCTCGCCAGATGCAGGCCCGCAACTCGATCCCCGGCAGGCGGCCGCCGGGAGCTTTCCCGCGCCCCAGCAACTGCGGGATGCGGTCGCGGAGGCGTTGGCACCGCGCCTCGACGCATTGGCCGAGCAGGTCGCTGACGCCCTGGCCCCGCGGTTGCAGTCAGCCATCACTGAAGGAATCGAGGCTGCCAATCATGGGCGTGAACGGCGGGTCACCGCGCATGTCGATGAGACGGTGTTCGCGTTGGCGGAGGCGCTGTTGCGCCGACGGCGTGGCCATCGCGGCGCCCCCGTCCCGATAGCGCCGGATCGGTCTGTCGACGGTGACGCGGAGGTGGTCGTCGTGCACAACGGCGCTCAAGTCGCAGACGAGGAACGCCACGCCACCACGTCTGACCTCGCCGAGGACCCGCAGACGGTGTCGGCCTCGGAGTCAACTGCGCCGGTACCCGAGCCCGAGCCGGCACCCGAGCCGGTACCGATGCCCGAGCCCGAGCCCGAGCCCGAGCCCGAGCCGGTACCGATGCCCGAGCCGGTACCCGAGCCCGGTCGACCTTTCGTCACAACCAGTACCGCCCCGATCGCCACGCGTGCGCCCACCTCCGCGATGCAGGAGACCGTTGCACTGGCGCCCGTCGAGCCAGCTGGGGGCCTGGACCACCGCCGCCGACCGTGGTGGCGGCCGGGCAGTCCGCCGCCGACCGAGTAGGCCCCGAACGTAACGAAGGCCGGTCCGCAAGGACCGGCCTTCGTTACGTTCCAGACCTGTCCGGCTGGAGCGCGTCCTACTTGAAAACGTCCTTGATCTTCTCGCCGACGTCCTTCACATTGCCCGAGACCTGGTCCGCCTGGCCTTCGGTCTCCAGCCGCTCGTTGCCGGTCGCTGAGCCGATCTTCTCCTTCGCCTTGCCCTTGAGCTCTTCGGCCTTGTTGTTCAGCTTGTCCATGGCGCTCACGTTGAGGCCTCCTTTCGATGAGGGGATGGTGACCCGCAGGGGCCCTGCTCAAACCCGGTGCGGGAATCCTGCGGGGCCTGGGATCCTTTGACTCGTCGTACTGACATCGATGTTCGAAGGAGTCCGCTGTGTCCTTCCCGCCCCTGGTCGAGCCGGCTGCTGCGCTGTCCCGCGAGGAGGTCATGCGCTACAGCCGTCACATGATCATCCCCGAGGTTGCCAGCGACGGACAGAAGCGTCTGAAGAACGCTAAGGTGCTCGCCGTCGGCGCCGGTGGCCTCGGCAGTCCGACTTTGCTCTACCTGGCTGCCGCTGGGGTCGGCACGCTCGGGATCGTCGACTTCGATGTCGTCGATGAGAGCAACTTGCAGCGTCAGGTCATCCATGGCCAGAGCGACATCGGCCGGTCCAAGGCCGAGAGTGCCCGTGACTCGGTCAAGGAAATCAACCCGCTCGTCGAGGTGATCCTGCACCAGACGCGGCTGGACTCCACCAACGTGATGGAGATCTTCGAGGGGTACGACCTGATCGTCGACGGCACAGACAACTTCGCGACCCGCTACATGGTCAACGACGCCGCGTTCCTGCTCGGCAAGCCCTACGTCTGGGGCTCGATCTTCCGCTTCGACGGCCAGGCGAGCGTCTTCTGGCCGACTGCGCCCGGCGACTCGGCACCGTGCTATCGCTGCCTCTATCCCGAGCCACCGCCGCCGGGGATGGTTCCGAGCTGCGCCGAGGGCGGCGTACTCGGCGTGTTGTGCGCGAGCATCGGCGCGATCCAGACCACCGAGGCGGTCAAGCTCATCACCGGCATCGGCGACCCGCTCGTCGGCAGCCTGATGGTCTACGACGCCCTCGACATGGACTACCGCAAGATCCGGATCCGCAAGGACCCGGAGTGCCCGCTGTGTGGGAAGAACCCGACGATCACCGGGCTCATCGACTACGAGGCGTTCTGCGGCACGGTGTCGGAGGCAGCGCAACAGGCCGCGGCCGGCAGCACCATCTTGGCCAGTGAGTTGAAGGCCAAGATGGACGCGGGCGAGGACTTCCTGCTCGTCGACGTCCGCGAACCGGCTGAGTACGAGATCGTCAAGATCCCCGGCTCGGTGCTGATCCCGAAGGGCGAGATCCTGGACGGCTCAGCTCTCGCCAAGTTGCCACAGGACAGGCAGATCATCCTGCACTGCAAGAGCGGGGTTCGTTCGGCTGAGGCGCTCGCGGCGCTCAAAGCGGCGGGCCTCACCAACAGCGTGCACGTCCAGGGCGGCGTGCTGGCGTGGGTGGCGCAGGTCGACCCCAGCCTGCCGAGCTACTAGCCCGGTGCCCGGCCCGGGGTGACCCGGCTTGCGTGAAGTGGGTGTGTCCTGCCTCGTCGCGGACCTCGGCGTTCGCTCACTCGGTCTGCCACCGCGTCTGCAGCCGATCAGCCGTGGGCACCCCTTCCCGCATCGCCCGCTGGCCAGCGACCAAGAGAATGTGTGCCCCTGATCAGCAGCGACCAGGGGGACCGGCAGCGTCCTGGTCAGCGTCCGGACCTGCTGGAGCCAGGCTGCGCGCAGATGTTCAGCCACGCCTTCGTGGCTGGCGAACGGTCCGGTCGCGCCGCTCGTGCGCGCATCGCGCATGCCCTAGGCAGCTACGGCAGGAACACCGAGTCAACCTCCCGCCAGCGTGTGTCCTGGCCGGCGAAGGTGGTGCCACGAGCCGGCCACCGGGCGCCAACAGCTCCACCCACGAGCCCAGCGCCGCTGCCGGGTCGGCCAGGAAGAACAGCACCAGCGATGACTCCACGACGTCGGACAACAGGGTTGCCAGCCCGAGCGCCGGCGCGTCGCGCACCTCGACCGACACCTGGGGCAGGTGCGCGGTGCCCCGCTCGGTGACCGCCACCAGCCAGGCAGCGACCGGCCGGAACTAGGCACGCCCACCGCGTCGGTACCGCCCCGGTCGAAGATCCCGGGCGGTACCGGCGGGCTGCGCCATCTCAGGAGCCTGGCACCGGCGTTCCGCGCCGTACCGCCCCGGTGCGGTGTGTAACGACACGGCCACAGCAACGAACTGGAAGTGACTCGACTCACAAAGGACGGTTGGATTGGCGCCGCCCCGGGGTTCGGGGCTTCCCAATGGAGGTGCCGTGCTCGACGTCAAGGACCTGCACGTGACGTACGGCGGGACCGTACGCGCCCTGCAGGGGGTGTCGCTCCAGGTCCCGGACGGCTCGGTCGTGGCGGTGCTGGGTGGCAACGGTGCCGGCAAGTCCACCCTGCTGCGGACCATCAGTTCCACCCTGCGCCTGCACCGCGGCTCGGTCGTCTCCGGCTCGATCACCCACGACGGCGAGCCGCTGGCCGGGCTCGACGCCGCGGCGACCGTCCGCCGGGGCATCGTGCAGGTGCCCGAAGGGCGTCGCGTGTTCGGTCGGCTTTCGGTCGAGGAGAACCTGCGCGCCGGAGGCATGGGCGCCCCGGACAAGAAGTTGCGCAACGCCAGCCGCGAGCACGTCTATGAGATGTTCCCGGTGCTGGCCGCGCGTCGGACCGGCCGGGCGGCACTGCTGTCCGGCGGGGAGCAGCAGATGCTGGCCATCGGCCGGGCGTTGATGGCCTCGCCGAAGCTGCTCATTCTGGACGAGCCATCGCTCGGCCTCGCCCCCAAGATCGTCGGGCAGATCGGCCGGATCATCAAGCAGATCAACAGCACCGGCACGTCCGTG
Organism: Frankiales bacterium; assembly: GCA_043762595.1. Classification (GTDB taxonomy): domain Bacteria; phylum Actinomycetota; class Actinomycetes; order Mycobacteriales; family SCTD01; genus JAYSQK01. Next base: position 1,773 of record JAYUMN010000046.1, on the reverse strand, counting down.
CTTCTCGTCGAGCAGAACGCCACGATGGCCCTGGGTGTCGCCGACTCGGCGTACGTCCTGGACGTCGGTAGCGTCTCGCTGGAGGGGTCGGCGAAAGAGCTCGCCGCGACCGACGACGTGAAGCGGCTCTACCTTGGCCACACCGGGCCGTCAGGCGCTGCCGAGCCGGCGCTGGCCGGCAGCACCGCGACGCTGCGTAGGTGGGAGGGATGACCGCTCCCGCCTCCGCGGCAGCCGAAGCGCCGTCCAGGTCCGACGTCCCGGCGCTCGTCGTCGACCACGTCAGCGTCGCGTTCGCCGGGCTCAAAGCACTCGACGACGTGTCCTTCACGGTGGAACCTGGGTCCATCCACGCCGTGATCGGCCCGAACGGCGCGGGCAAGTCAACGACGTTCAATGTGCTCTCCGGCGTCTACAAGGCGACCTCGGGGACGGTGCGCTTCGGCGACCACGAGCTCACCGACATGCGACCGCACAAGATCGCCCGCCTGGGGGTCGCCAGGGCCTTCCAGAACATCGCGCTGTCCGGGGGCCAGACCGTCGCCGAGAACCTCATGCTCGGGCGGCACGCGTTGACCCACTCCGGCTACATCAGCTCCGGCCTGCGCTGGCCGTCCGCGGTCCGCGAGGGCCAGCGACATGGCGCGCGGGTGCGCGACATCGCCGACTTCGTCGGCCTGGGCGGGAAGCTGTCTTCGCCGGCCGGGCTGCTGTCCTACGGCGATCAGAAACGGGTCGAGGTCGCCAGGGCGTTGGCGTGCGAGCCCAAGCTGCTGCTGCTGGATGAGCCAGTCGCCGGTATGAACAACGACGAGACAGCCCGGATGGCCGGCCTGATCGCCGAGGTGCGTCGCGAGCTGGGCATCTCGATCTTGCTCGTCGAGCACGACATGGGACTGGTGATGGGCATCTCGGACCGGGTGACCGTGCTCGACTTCGGCCGCTTGATCGCCGATGGGCCACCGCGTGAAGTCCAGGACGATCCCGAGGTCATCCGGGCCTACCTCGGCACCGGCGAGGACGAGGACGACGACGAGGAGGTCCGAGCGTGACGCAATTTCTGAATCTGTTCGTCAACGGCCTGAGTCTGGGCAGCATCTATGCGCTCGTCGCGCTCGGCTTCGTGATCGTGTTCAAGGCCACTGAGGTGGTCAACTTCGCGCATGGCAGCCTGCTGGTCCTCGGCGGCTACGTGATGGCCCGCGCCCACGAGAAGATGCCTTTCATCCCGGCGCTGCTGCTCGGTATCCTCGCCGCCGGCCTGGCCGCGCTGATCGTCGAGCGGGTGTTCGTCCGCAAGCTGCGAGACGGCAGCGTCAACACGCTCGCGATCCTCACGATCGGCGTCGATGTCGTGCTGATCACCGAGCTGACCCGGCGCTTCGGCGCCGACACGCTCAGCATCGGCGACCCCTGGGGCAACAAGCTGGTTGGGCTTGGTGGCGGCGTCAGGGTGCCCGAGGCTCGGATCGCGGCGCTGATCGCGGCCGCGGCTCTGCTCGGGCTGTTCTTCGTGGCCTTCAAGTACTCCAACTGGGGCGTCTCGATGCGCGCCTCGGCCGAGGATGGGGAAGCGGCGGCCCTGATGGGCATCCGTCGCGGCCGGGTCACGGCGACGGCTTGGGTGGTGGCGGGGGTCCTCGCCGCCGTCGCCGCGCTCTTCCTCACCGCGTTTCCCAGCCCCGGCATCGACCCGAGCGTCCGACTGACCGCGCTGCGGGCATTCCCGGCGGCAATCCTGGGTGGACTCGACAGCACCGCCGGGGCCGTCAT
>JAYUMN010000045.1:0-4698 GCA_043762595.1 Frankiales bacterium | reverse complement strand
ATCGGCACCCATCACAAGCGGGTCGATGACCCATTCGGTGCAACCCTCAACCGAGGTCAATGACTGCACCACCGTAGCGTCCGAAGTCATGATCATATTGTGTTCTCGTGGTTCGAACCGCTGGGGCACCCGAGATTGTCTGCCGTGGTCGTCAGTGTCTCCAGGCCCTTGGACGTCGGTGTTGGCGGGACTGGGGCGCGTTCGCCCATTGGCGGTCAGGGTCCGCCACCGCGCCAGCAAGGCCCCGGAGACTCCGACATCAAGTCGGACGAGGAGTTGAGGTTGGTAGTCCCACCGGGTTGGTAGAGCGGGGAAGCACGATCCCATCGTGATGTCACGGACCCAACAACGCCATAGCGAGAGAGGCCAACGTACGCCTCAGCTGAGAAACCGCCCGCATCCCGGCGCTCGGCCAGAGCACGAGTGACCCGGCCCTGCGCAACCCCCAGCCCGAACGTCGTCGCCCACGACCCCAACGTCCGCAGACAGCCCGGCGGGTCGGGTCTGGAGGCCCCGAAGGTTGGACTGCTTCAGCAAACCCCCTGGCCAGTCGACTCCGACGTCAGGCTGGCTGGTCGGCGACCGACAGGTCCCGTTCGCGTCGTAGCAGCGATTCGTACTGCCCGAAGTGCGGGACCGGTTCGTACAGCGCCTCAAGTTCCTCCCCATCAAGTGGGGTGTCGGCGACTTCCACAAAATCGTTCGATGCCAGCTTGCGAGTCATCGTGCCGTCGACCTCGAACTCTGTGATCACATGTTTGCTGTGATCGTCTGGGTTCAAGTCACGAGCCTCCACGAGGAACATGCGGTCGACTGAGATTCGGTCGAAGCTGTACATCAGCACGAACCTCAACTGCTCATCGAAAAACGTGCACCCCACATATGCCGTCTCGAACCTCACTTCGACGTAGGCGTCGGGGCGACCGTCAACCCAGGAGATGGCCGTGTAGAGCTCGCCCGCGTCGTGCCTGCGCCGAGCCTCGACTTCACCGAAGGGGCGTATCGGCTCACTCAAAACCTGGTTCCACTCGTAGCAATACGTCAGCTCCATGCGTTCAGCCTCTCCCTGCGGAACGACGAGAAGTGAAATCTCACGGATCAGGATGTTGAGGTCAAGCGCTGCGACCCTGACTGCTTCCGGGATGGGCGCCGCCTGGACGGCTACACCCAGGTTCCCTGCCCCTGAGGGCCTGGCCGCCCACAGCGGCCGAGGTAGGCACCTTCGCAAGACCGGTACCAGGCGGCTACTTGGCCTCGAGTTCCCGCAGTTACTCGAGGAGGTGACCGCACACGTCATGAACTGCGCCGTGTGGCGGATGCTGTTCGAAGAGCCCGCAGAAGGTCGCATCGGTGGGGCAGGAGTCCATTGACGGGGTCGGACGGCGTGGCCGTATCGCTTGTGCCGTCATGCCCCATATCTGTTTGGTGACTTGATGGTCGGCGCCGCCTTGCGCGCTTGCTGTCCAACGTCCGGTCAGCTCGTCGCTGCTTGGGTGGTCGTCATCCGTGCGTGTGCGTCTTCTGCTTGGTGCAGGCATCAGGGTGGTCAGTGCCGTCAAGGACCACCAGGACCACCAGGACCACCAGGAAGGCTGCGGTAGAGCCAGCAAGACCCAGTCCCGTCCTGACAAGCCGTCGTGCCCCGGCTCGGTGTGAGCACAAGCTTCGTACCGGTCATCTCGCCGGTCGCAGCTGGCACGTCGGTGAGGGCCGCCTTGATGGAGTCCTGGAGCAGGATGCCGGCCCGGTCGACGTCTTCGGCAGTCGGGGCCTGCCTGGCCTGCTGCATTTCGGCGACGTCGACGCCGTCGTGGTTCTCGGCCAGAGCGTCGAGGCGCTCAGACCAACGTGGCCGCCGTCGTGTGCCAGGTGACCGAGGGCCTGCTGAACCAGGAGGTACCACGCCTTGGATTCTCGGTGCCGTGCGCCGACGCGGGCATCACCGCTGCCGACACCCCGAGCAGCATCATCGCAACGACGACCAGCTGACCGCGTCGGCACCAGGGCCGAAGGACCTGTCCTCACCGGCCCGGGTGGCAGGTTCGACCCGGGTCGGGTCCTTTGGTCGTGCGGGAAGGGACTTTCGGTCCTGCCCCTCGGGGGTACCGCAGGAGCACCGTGTTTCTTGTCAGGGTTTGGGAGGGCTCCCGATGCTCGCGAGGAGGTGGGTCGCTTGATGGATTGGGGCAACACTGGATGGGGCGTTGCGGACTGGGTCGCCATGAGCGCCCCGATGATCGGGTTCCTGGTTGGCCTGATCGCGCTGGCCCGGTGGGTCGTCCGTGGCCAGCGGCCAGACCGCGGCCAGGCACCGGCCGATCGCGCCGACGCGTTACTGGCCGAGCGTTTTGCCAGTGGCGAGATCGACGGTGAGGAGTTCACCCGGAGCCGTGAGCTGCTGCGCACCGGCCAATCCACCCAGTCCTACCGTGGGCGGTGAGCACGATGGGAAACTACCTTCCGCTGCTCATCATATTGGCCTGCCTGCTGATCTTCATGATGCGTGGCCTGGACGGTGGCCGTGACATGGGCGACGAGGACATGGACCCCGGTTACGACGGGCAAGCACCTCGGGTCGATCTACGCGCTGACCGGCGCATCGTCGAGCTGGAACGCCAGGTCGCCGAGCTGCGCGCCGAGGGCGACCGCACCGAGAGCGCCGCGAGCCGGCGATGAGCACCGCGACCCTGCCGACCACCCGACAGCCAAGCGCATCCCGACGCCAGGAGGCGGAGGTGCTGTCAAGGTTGCGTAAGGCCACCGGCGAGCTTGCTGGCGTCACCTCGATGTATGACGACGGCCAGTACTGCATCGACGTGCTCGACCAGTTGTCGGCTGCCACGGCAGCTGTCGACGCGGTCGCTGTCCTGATCCGCACCGACCACATCCACGCGGGCGTCCGGGCGGCCATTGTCACCGGTGGCACCAAGGAAACGGTCGCGGAGTTCGTTACCGCGGTCCGACGCGATGTCCGAAGCCGATGAGCAGCTACCTCAGGACGCCATCCCCGGCATCCCACGCGAGCCCGCCGTCCTGGTTACGCGAGCGCTGGAACGCCGCCACCGGCGCCGTCGGTGTCGTGGTCGGCTTGGCCCCGCACGTCCTGCACCACATCGGCGTGCTCGCCGGTACAGCGCTGGTCGCCGGCTCGGGTGGCACTGCCCTGTTCGGGGCCCTCGGCCTGCTTCTGTCGATTCCGATGCTGCTCCGGCTGCGCCGCCGGTTTGGTAGCTGGACAGCTCCGGCGATCGGGCTCGCGGTCTTCACCGCGATGTTCGCCCTGTCGACCTGGGTGATCGGCCCGGCCATCAGCGGCAGCGGCGACTAGGGGCCCTCGCGGCCCACCGTCGAGCACAGCAGCCACCACTGATCCATCGCGTCACACCCTCGAACGGAAGCCGTTATGAACACCACCGATGTTCTCGTCCTGTTTGCGACTGCCGTGCTGTCCGGTGGTCTGTTGTGGTTTTTCTTCGGCAGCCGACCCGAGGCCAGCCGTGCGGTCCTTGACAACGAGGTTCAGCGGCTGGCCGTGCTGCTCAAGGGCGGGTACACCCCGCAGCACCTCGAGGCTGTGGCCGGGCTCCCGCTGGAGGTCACTTTCGACCGGCAGGAGTCCGGTGACTGCACGAGCCGGGTGGTGTTCCCCGACTTCGCCGTGAACGCCGCGCTTCCGGCGTACGACAAGACGGTCGTGCGGCTCATGCCGGACCACGCGGGGGAGTTCACGTTCTCGTGTGCGATGAACATGATCCACGGCACGCTGACTGTCACACCGGCCGCACCGGGGTCCGCACCGGCACGGGTTGCTGTTCCCGTGGCTGTCGGTGTCGACCCGGCTGACGCCGCGGCGGAGGAGGCCCGTGAAGCCCTGTCCCGCCGGCAGGAGCTCAAAGACCTGACCCGGCGGGTGGGTGTCGGCGGCGTCCTGACGGCGCCGGTGTTGTTCGCTGTGATGGCCCATGAAGTCTTTGGCGCCGGCTGGGTGCCTGGGCTGCTGCTGAACCGTTGGTGGCAGCTCGCGCTGATCGCCCCGGTGATGATCTACACCGGCGCGCCGATCCATCGAACCGGTTGGCTCGCCCTGCGCCACCGCGCCGCGGATATGAACACCCTGATCACGCTGGGCACGATGGCTGCCTTCGGCTACAGCCTGCTCGTCACCCTCGCCCCGGCGGCGCTGCCGGTGGACGTCCGCGAGGTGTACTTCGAAGCCGTCGGGGTGATCCTCACGCTGATCCTGCTCGGCCGGCTGCTGGAGGCCAGGGCCAAGGCCGGCACCGGCGAGGCGATCCGCAAACTGATCGGGCTGCAGCCCCGCACCGCGCACGTCCAACGCGCAGGACTCGAGGTGGAGATCGAGGTCGCCGATGTCCAGGTGGGGGATGTGCTGGTGGTCCGCCCGGGGGAGAAGGTCCCGGTCGATGGGAAGCTGCTCGATGGCAGCTCCGCGGTCGATGAGTCGATGGTGACCGGTGAGTCGATGCCGGTCACCAAGCACGCCGGCGACGAGGTGATCGGCGCGACGGTGAATCAGAGCGGCTCGTTCCGGATGACCGCGGGTCGGGTCGGCCGGGACACGGTGCTGTCACAGATCGTCCGGATGGTCCAGCAGGCGCAGGCCTCCCGGGCCCCGATCCAGCGCCTCGCCGACGCCGCGGCTGGCTACTTCGTCCCGGCCGTCATCGTGGTTGCGCT
>JAYUMN010000044.1:0-2404 GCA_043762595.1 Frankiales bacterium | reverse complement strand
TCCCCGGTCAGTACGCCACGTCGGGGCAGCCGCGCGACCCAAGGACGCTGGACCTGCTCGCGCCAGGTGACCTGAACTGGTCGGTGTGCTCGACAGATGCCACCTACACCGGCTGCCTCAATGCACTCGCCCAGCCATCGTCGTTCATCGACTTCGGTGGCACCAGCGAGTCTGCCCCGTTGACCGCCGGCGCGGCCGCGTTGGTCATCGAGAGCTACCGCGGCACGCATGGTGGTGCGAGCCCGTCCCCGGACCAGGTCCGCCGCATCCTGGACAGCTCGGCGGACGACCTCGGTCTGCCGGCCCAAGAACAGGGCGCCGGTCGGCTCAACACTTTCCGCGCTGTGCAGCTGGCCCGCGTCGCGTCGCCGTCGCCGGCGCCGGCGACGAACCACAGCGGTCTGCTGTTCAGCTCAGCCGGGTTGGTGGGTCATGCAGCTCCCGGTCAGCAGTTGTCCCGGACGGTCACCGTCACCAATGACGGCGAGACCTCGCGACAGGTCGCTGCCTCTCTGAGGGCCATCGACGTCCCGGTCTCGACCGTCACGCAGCAGACTGAGCTGACACCCGAGACCGCTGACGGAACGTTCAGGGACGCCTTCGGGCGCAAGCGGATCTTCCGGAAGGTGCCGTTCACAGTGCCGGCCGGTGTGGACCGCGTCGAGGTCGACGGCTTCGGGACCGGCGAGGGAACGACCATCCTGAGACTGGCTCTACTCGACCCATCCGGTCGGTACACGGCGTACTCCCTGCCGCAGGGCATCGGCAACAACGCCGTCACCGACGTACACGACCCGGTCCCCGGCACCTGGACCGCAGTGCTGTTCTCGAGCGCGAGCCTGGCTGGCTACCACGGGCCCGTCTCCCTGCAGGTCGCCTCGACCCGCGCCAGCCAAGCCGGCACCGTGTCGCCGGCCAGGTTCACCCTGCAGGCGGGTGCGAGCCGGACACTGACGGTGACCACAAGCGCGCCGGGTGCCGGCAGCACAGCCGCCTCACTGGTGCTGAGCGGGACGTCGCCCACCTCGACGCTGCCGGTCGTGACGACCGCGGTGTCGCCGGTGACCAAGGACGGGGTGACGCTGTCGGGTACCTTCAACAAGGGCAACGGGCGGTCGTTCAGCCCTGCCCAGACCGACACCTACCTGCTGGAGGTGCCGGCCGGGCGGCGGGCGTTGAACGTCGACCTGGAGCAACCGACCGCGAACCCCAACAATGTTTCGGTCTACCTCGTCAGCCCCGAGGGTGAGCCGCTGGGGCTTGAGACCAACCAGAAAGCGGTCTTCGGCGGTAGCACCGTCTTTGCGCCAGGGCTGACCACTGCGACGGTCTCGCCGGCGCCGGGTCGCTGGACCCTGGTCGTGGTGCTGAACAACCCGGTCTCCGGAGCGGCACTTCCTCAGCCCTACACCGCCACCGTCTCGTTCCGTAGCCTGACCGTCAAGGCTCGCAAACTGCCGCACGGCGAGCGACTCACGGCCGGTCGGGCGGCGACCGCGCAGGTAACCATCACCAACAACGGACCGGCGCAGGAAGCCATCTTCCTCGACCCGCGGAGCAGCCAGCTGACGTCTTACCAGCTAGCGCCGCAATCACCGACCCAGAACCTGCCGCTGCACCCAGCGGGTCTTGCGACGCCACCGAGCCCGAGTTGGCTGGTGCCGACGCAGTCATCGGGTTTCACGGTGGCAGCAACGGCCACCCAAAAGGCTTTCTTCGACACCTTCCCGGCCCAGACGAACGCCCCCGACGTGGAATCCACCTTCGGCCTCGCACCGAAGGCTGCGATTACAGCGACCGAGTTGTCACCAGGTTTGTGGACGGCATCAGCTGGTGAGATCGGACCGTTCGAGGCCGATCCGGCCCCAGCCGGGACGATCAACCTGGACGCCTCGGTGAGCACGTTGGCCTTCGACGACACGGTCAGCACACCAACCGGGGACTACTGGCGACAGAGCATCGACCCGGCGGCCATCTTCCAGCCAGTCGTGCTCCCACCCGGCGCGTCGACCACGTTGCGCATCACGATTAGTCCTACCGCTGCGCGCGGCACCAACGTCAGCGGCCAGCTCTTCGTCGACACCGTCAACCCGATCACCGCTTCGGGCAGTGAACTGGCAGTCCTGCCCTTCAGCTACACCGCTGGCTGAGCCACCTGAGCCATCGCTGCAGCAGCCCAACGTGCGCTTGCAGGACTGAGCACCTCGCACGCGGCTGCTTCGTCTAGCGCCTCGCCTCCGATTTTGGTGGCCGACACAGGCCGATAAAGCGCGAATGTGCCTGTCCTCCCAGCTTGCCCTCAGGCGGTCATCGCAACGAGCTCGTTGAGAGCTTCCCACGGTGTCTTCCAGCCGAGGGTCTGCCGGGGTCGGCCGTTGAGCTCGCGCGCGACGGCGTCCAGGTC
>JAYUMN010000043.1:0-1991 GCA_043762595.1 Frankiales bacterium | reverse complement strand
GGAGAGCTTCACTGGGCGCTCGCCCGGGCTACCACCGGCACCGCTGACGGGAGCCGCAGCCGCTCCAGCGGCAACAACGCGAGCAGGCAGACCAGGTGCGGCAGGAACACGATGCCGATGCCGGTCCAGGTCAGCAGGTGGAAAACGACGTAACCGGCCACGAGGCGGTAGAGCCACCGGCCGCGCAACACGAGCAGCAGCGGCGAGCCGAGCTCGAGCAGCACCAGGGCGTACTGCCCGGCATGCAGCACCCAGACGTGCTGCAGCAGCGGCGTGCCGAGCACCGTCCCACGCCGCAGCACGGCCCGAACAAACACCGCGCTGTCCAGCCAGTGCGCGAGCCCACCGCCGAAGCGCGCCTTGGCAACCACCGAGAGCAGGTACGTCGCGACGACGGCAAGCCCGGTCACCCGCACCGCGAACCCGGCCGCCTCGTTCGGGGTCCGGTCGGTGTGCCCGGCCCGGCCGGCCGTCGGCAGCAGGCACAGCACCACCAGGAAGGCGAAGCGGTCGTGGTCGACCTTTCCCCAGCTCATCGCGATGAGCATCCACTCCAGGTACAGCGCCGCGACGGCGCCGCCGAGCAGTCGAGGGGCGCGCCCGGTCGCGGCTGCGACCGCGGTGACCAGCAGCGCCGCCTCGACGAGGTGGACCAGCAGGGTCGTCGGTGCGGGCAGGTGCAGCAGCCGGTCCAACAGCAACGGCCGGTAGAGCGAGGGCGGCGCGGTGTCGTGCCGCGCCACCCACGGCGTCGTGACCAGCACATCGACGGGGACGAACAGGTAGACCAGCGTGCGCAGCCAGGCCACTCTGGCTGCCGCGACGGGTTGCAGCAGCCAGCGGCTCACGAGGCGCCCCAGCCGGCCAACACCGAGCGACGGGCAGCCCCCGGCGTGCCGTGCCGAAGCAGATATTCGGTCTGTATGACGCGCAGCCCGACCCACGCCGGCTCGCTAGGCCGACGGTGCGCGTGCACCTCGACGAGCTGATGGAGCACCGCGGGGGTGACCCGGGCCAGCTGCCCCTCGTACTCCGCCCGGCGCAGCCCGACGTCGCGCTCGTCGACGCTCACGACCCGCCCGGTGGCGGTCCGTGCCTCGAGCGCTGTCGACAGCACCCGGCCGTTCGGGTCGTCGGCAGTGGCGTACATCCGGAACGGTCCGAACGGGAAGTCGTCGTCGCCGCCGACAGCCGTTCCGAGCAGCAGCAGCACCGCGGCGACGGCGAGGCTGCCGAGGCGGAGCCGGCGACCCGTCGAGGTGAGCACCAGCCGAGGGTAGAGGGGCGGCGCGGGCGCGGGCGGCGGCCGCGGGCCCGGCCTGCCAGCATGATGAGGTGCCAGCCCCGACGTACGCCGGACGATGGGTGCGCGCGTCGCACCCGCGCGGCTCCGGGCCGGCCGCCCAGCTGGCGGTGCTCGGGCTCGCACTCCTGCTGGGGGTCGTCGTGGGGCTTGGGCTGCTGGCGGCCGACCGGGTGAGTTGGTCCGGCGGCCGAGTCGCCACCGCCGTCGTCACCGGCCGGTCGACCATGGGCGTGCTCGCCCTCGCCGACGGCCGATCTGTGATCCTGCACCTCGAGCGCATCCCACGACCGGGGACGACGTTGCCGGTCGAGCTCAGCCGAGATGGCAGAGCCCGTCCGCTGTCCTACCGGCAGACACCCGGCCGGGCCCTGCAGTCCGGGATCCTGCTGACGGTCGGTCTGGCCGTGCTCGTGCAGGCCTACCGGTGGATGGTGACCCCCCGGTCCCGCTGAGGTGACCCCCGGTGATCCACCGAAGCCGACGAATCGCGTTAATTCTCGTTGAGGTAACCAACCAGCCGCGGACCACCCAGGGGTGGGGTCGGCGTGAAGCTAGCTGGCGGCCGGTCGCCGGGTCTGCGCCGACGTGGCGTAGGTCGGACGGCCCGATGCGCCGACAGATGCCGGCGGGCGGGGCCGGCCACCGCTGCGCGGCGGGCCGCTGCGGGTGCGGTTGCTTGGCAGCC
>JAYUMN010000042.1:0-2685 GCA_043762595.1 Frankiales bacterium | reverse complement strand
CGGCAGCCGGCTGGCGGTGCTGTTCATCGACCTCGACGGGTTCAAGAACGTCAACGACCGGCTCGGTCATGCCGCCGGTGACCTCGTCCTGACCGCCGCCGGCGCCCGGCTGCGGGCCGTGCTGCGCGACCGCGACCTGCTCGGCAGGTATGGCGGCGACGAGTTCGTTGCTGTCGTGACCGACGTCCCGGCAGACATGGCCGACCAGATCGCGCACCGGGTGACCGACGCCGTCCTGGACAGCTTCCACAGCCCGCTGGACATGAGCGAGCAGGCGGTCCAGCTGGGGGCGAGTATCGGTGTCGCGTTGTTCCCCGACCACGGCCAGGACGCGGACGAGTTGCTGCTGGCCGCCGACCGGGCGATGTATACCGCCAAGGACGCCGGCCGGGGACGCGCCATGCTGGCCGCCCCACGACCGCCAGGCAGCGCTTCCGGTCCTGGCGTCCCGTCCCGATAAGCGGCGTGCCACCGATCGGCCAGTCGACCCCGCGGCACGACATCCGCTGCGGCTTCCCCTGGCGCCGCTGCCGGGCTTGTCCCACCGAACCCACGAGCGCAACCTGCAAGGAGGTGGAACGCGGCGATCTCACACGTGGCCAGGCTGGTGTGGTTAGCAAAGCAGACCAGCAGACCAGCGGCGGCCACGGCGACAGGGTGCACGCACTGCGGCACTTCTACGCCAGCGCGCTGCTCGACGCTGTCGAGTCGATACGTGTCCTCGCCGAGGACCTAGGGCACGCCGAACCAGGGTTCACGCTGCCTGTCTCCGCACACCTGATGCCGGCGTCAGAGCAGCGGACGAAACGAGCCGCCGACCAGGCCTTTCGAGGAGCAATGCCGGTCGACGGCTCGATGGGGTGTGCACCAGATGTGCACCAAGAGGCCACGTAGGCCCTCTTTCCGCAGGTTACAAATCTGCCAGGATTAAATGTCGTAATAGAGGGCGAACTCGTACGGGTGCGGCCGCAGGCGCAGGGCGTCGATCTCGTGCTCGCGCTTGTAGGCGATCCAGGTCTCGATCAGGTCCTCGGTGAACACGCCACCCTCGAGCAGGTACTCGTGGTCGGCCTCGAGGGCATCGAGCACCTCGTTCAGCGAACCTGGGACCTGCGCCACGTTGGCGAGCTCGTCCGGCGGTAGCTCGTAAAGGTCTTTGTCGACCGGCACGGGCGGCTCGATCTTGTTGCGGACGCCGTCCAGCCCCGCCATCAGCATCGCCGAAAAGGCAAGATAGGGGTTCGAGGACGGGTCGGGGCAGCGGAACTCCAAGCGCTTGGCCTTGGGGTTGTTGCCGGTGATCGGGATGCGAATGCAGGCCGAGCGGTTGCGCTGGCTGTAGACGAGATTGACCGGAGCCTCGAAGCCAGGCACCAGGCGGTGGTAGCTGTTGACGGTCGGGTTGGTGAATGCCAGCAGTGACGGGGCGTGGTGGAGCAGTCCGCCGATGTAGTAACGGGCGGTGTCAGACAGCCCGGCGTAGCCAACCTCGTCGTAGAACAGCGGCGCTCCGTCCTTCCACAGCGACATGTGGCAGTGCATTCCCGAGCCGTTGTCACCAAAGACCGGCTTCGGCATGAACGTGACGGTCTTGCCGGCCGCGTGCGCCGTGTTCTTGATGATGTACTTGAACAACACCAGGTTGTCGGCGCTCTCCAGCAGCGAACCGAACTTGTAGTTGATCTCGGCTTGGCCAGCGGACCCAACCTCGTGGTGGCCGCGCTCGACGACCATCCCCGCCTGTTCGAGCTTGACGGCCATCTCGTCACGCAGGTCGGCGTAGTGATCGGTCGGGGTGACCGGGAAGTAGCCGCCTTTGGCGCGCGGCTTGTAGCCCAGGTTGCCGCCCTCTTCCTCGCGGCCGGTGTTCCAGGCGGCGGATTTGGCGTCGATGTGGAAGTAGCTGCCAGCGGACGTCGTGTCATAGCGCACCGAGTCGAAGATGTAGAACTCGGCCTCCGCGCCGAAGAACGCGGTGTCGGCGATGCCGGTGCCGGCCAAGTAGGCCTCGGCCTTCTTGGCGATGTTGCGGGGGTCGCGGGAGTAAGCCTCGCCGGTCAGCGGGTCGTGAATGAAGAAGTTGAGGATGAGCGTTTTGCGGACCCGGAACGGGTCAAGCCGGGCGGTCGTCGGGTCGGGCAGCAGCAGCATGTCCGACTCGTGGATCTCCTGGAAGCCGCGGATCGACGAACCGTCGAACCCGAGGCCGTCGGTGAAGACGTCTTCGGTGAACGAACCGGCCGGCACAGTGAAGTGCTGCATGATCCCGGGCAGGTCGCAGAAGCGGACGTCGACCATCTCGACGGCTTCCTTCTTGATGTAACTGAGCACCTCGTCGGCGGTGGTGAACACGGGTGTCCTCTCGAAGCAGTGGTCTGCGGCGAAGCTAACGATGGGCGATGACCCCGGGGTGTCCCACGTGTTACGGGCAGGTTGCACGCCGAGCGTGGCCGCGCTTCGTCGAGCGGCCGTACAACGCCGAGGTTAGCCTCTGCCCATGGCTCGGTGGACGGGGACATGGCTCCAGGGGCCGGGGGCGAGCCTCGGCGAGATCCGCGACCCCGGCAGCTGGCCCGGTGGCCGATTGGGTTTGCCGCAGCATGGGGCCGGTTCGGTGGCACCCTTCGGCGCGCGGGCCGGCGCCTTCGTCGTCGACGTTCTCGCGTGCGCGCTCGTCGCGACCCT
>JAYUMN010000041.1:0-3127 GCA_043762595.1 Frankiales bacterium | reverse complement strand
CTGTGCAGCACGTGGGGCCCGGTCGAAAGCTCGCCGTTCCCGGCGGCGCTGGTGGCCGCGCTGGCCGAGGTGCTGCCCGTCGACCCACCGGACTTCATCGCGCGCATCCCGCACGGGTACGCCGACCCCGCACAGGTCGCCGACGACCTACGCGCCGCCGGCCTCCTACCCAGCATCGAGCCGACGGTCCTGCGCGGCCGGGCGCCCTCGGCCGCAGCGCTCGCCATGGGGTTCTGCCAGGGCACCCCGTTGCGCTTCGCACTCCAGGCGCGCGGCGATCTGGCCGAGCTCACCGCCGCCGTGGCCGCCGCGATGACCGCGCGGCTCGGCGAGGGGCCAGTCGATGGTGACCTCGCGGGACTCGTCATCACCGGCCGACCAGACCGCGAGCGACAGCGAGCCGGGACTGATCTACGTCCTCGCCGCGGATAGGGCACGGCGACCGAGGTTTCTTTGACAGTGCGCGTCGTTGCCAGCCGCCTGGAACTGAGCGATCGTCGCGCCGTCTTCGCACATCCGTTCGCCAGCACTTTTACTCGACAGCGTTATGGGCCGCCGCTTGTCGTACATCGCCCGACCCGCTGCAGGGCTACCGAGGCCGAGCCAAGCCGACGTTGACTACAGGAGTGCGAATGACCTGGGCGTCGAGTGACTCCCTCGGAACGTCGTGCCCCGGTTGCTCGCCGGCTGGCTCGCCTAGGCTCGGCGAGCGCTGCGGCATGCCATCAGCCAAGCGCGACAGCCACCAGGGCACCAGGGACGATCGGTCACCCGTGCGGGCAGGCCCACAGCACCGTGAGGCGACCGGTCGCCGGGAAGTGCCGGCTGTCCACCGGGCAGAAGCCGGCAGACCGCAGGTGGGCTAACGCCGGCCGTTCCGCGTCTCGTTCGATGTCGAGGACGAACAGCAGCACCTGCCCCGGCGGTGCCGCACGGCCGGCGAGCGTAGGGACTTCGGCTGCCTTGCCGTCGAAGGGGACGTAGATGGTCTCCGCACCCGGGGCGGGTACGACGCGTTGCGCCCGGACCTTTGTCGAGAAGAGCCAGCCAGGGCGGACTAGCGGCCCGGCGACCACGATGAGATCACCGGGCCGGACCAATCGGCTGGCCGCGTCAGTGGCGGCGCCGAGGTGGTCGATGGACCGCAGGTCGCGCTGGTGGTGGACGAGCCGCACCGTCGCTGAAGCCGCCGACACCAGGGCGAGACAAGTGACCGCGACGAGCGCCAACGCCGGCAGCGCGAGCACCCGGTGGCGGTGGGTCAGGACGACCAGCTCGCGAACCCCGACCGCCGGGACGAGGGTCAACAGCGGGACGATGAACAGGTTGGTGCGGTTGGCGCCGAACGGCCAATAGCGGTCGGCGCTCGCGACAAGCTCCAACACCTGCGCAGCCAGCAGCGCAATCAGGACGACCCGGCCGTCGGCCCGGCGCAGCAGCACGCGGGCGCCGACCGAGGACGCGATGGCGACGGCCGGGGCGAGCACCCAGACAGCGACCGAGCTGCCGTCAGTGACGCCGTGCACCAGGTTGGGGTCGGTTCGGTCCATGCCGGGTGGGGCCGAAGCGGCCACGGCGAGCAGTTGGTTACCGACGAAACGCAGCCCGCCGGTGAGCCCGCGCCCAGCCAGGAACTGGCCGTTCCAGTAGTCGCCCCGGCGTTGGACTGACTGGCGGGCCACAAAGAACACGGTGTGTGCAGCCGTCAGGAGCACCGCCGGGGTTGCCTCCAGTGCGGCGCGCAGCCGGCTCCGCCAGCCACCACCGACCATCAGTACGTCGGCCAGAGCGAGCGGACCGATCACGAACGCGAGCGGGATCGTGAAGACGCTGAGAGCTCCGGCAAGGGTCCGGGGCCCCAGCCGGTCCGCGGCCCTGCCGGTACCCACCGGGTGCGCGAGCCACAGGGCGACGACGGCGATCGCGCAGATCGCCTCCACCGTGTACGGCTTGAGCTGCGAGCCGAGGTCGATGACGGTGCCGGAAACCCCGAGCAGCGCCCCCGCCGCGAACGCCGCCAGCGAATCGGTGAACCGGCGGGTCAGCACATACATGCCGGCGCCGAGCAGCGGCAGGGTGACCAGCTGGGGCAGGCGCAGGACCCAGGCATGCCACCCGAGCAGCTCGGCGGCGCCGCGCGTCGCCATCACCCAACCCAGTGGGGACGGTGCGTTCGCCTGCTGGATGTCGACCCAGAAGTCGCGGAGGGGCACGCTGAGGTAGTGGGCGCGCCACAGCTCGTCGTACCAAAGGGGGCGAAGGGCCGCGTGCCGCACCGCGAGCTCGATCCCGGTGACCATGGCGACGAGCACTACGACGCACAGCAGATCGGCCCGGCGCATCCGTTGGCCGCCGAGCGGCATGGTCCCCACGGGCGACAGCGTTCCGCATCACCGACGGATGGGTCGTGGAGGCTTGACCGACCTGCAGGCAGCGGACTGGCTCGGGCCGCCTGTTCGGGCTGCCAGTGCGGTGCCGATGAACCCGGTCAAGCCCATGCTCCAGGGTTGATCCGCGGGTCACTCCACCTCTGTCCGTCGACGGAGCAGCGGTCGCCAGCGACTTCTCCATTGACGTCCTCGGTGTGAGTGAGCGCGTGAGAATGTCTGGTTTCGCGAGAAGATCGGGCCGGCTGAATTGGAATCCGGCGAGTCGCTCGTCACGCGCTGCTGCGAAATATCGGCCGGTAGCCGATCCTACGGCGGAGGAAATGCCGCCCTACGACGGCGCAGCGCTGTGTCGGGGGGCCGCAGCGTGTCCCGGATCGTCGTCGGACGAACCATCCGGACCGCACCCGACATGGCCTGGCAGCACGGCGAGTGAGGTGCATGGGGGTAGCGGTGGCGGCTGGCGACGTCGGAAACGCAGTTCGGCGCGTTCGTCGAGGGGGGAACCAGTGGTGCCGTGCGGTCGGCATCGTCGGGGCAACGGCACGCGTGAGAGCAAGCGAGAAGCGCTGGCCGGAGCGAGTCGGACAACTCGGCCCGGCGTGCGGTGTCCGCGACAGGATCCCGGGTCTGCATATCGAGCTGAAACCGGCGCAAACCCCATGGTCACCGGAGGCGATTGCAGCGGCGGCTTCGGCGGACTGGCAGACTGCGTTTATGGAACGCAACGCGACGGGTGA
>JAYUMN010000040.1:0-4335 GCA_043762595.1 Frankiales bacterium | reverse complement strand
TCGCCCGGGCGGCCGAGCGCGGGCTGTCGGTCGTCGCGCAGGAGTGGGTCGAGACCCCGCCGGGCGGCTTCTGGTCGGTGTGCTCCTACATCTCCACTGACGGTACACCCCGGGGGGTATTTACCGGGCGCAAGCTCGAGCAGTGGCCACCGGACTTCGGCACCTCGTGCCTCGCCGACGCTCAGTGGGCGCCGGACCTTGCCGCGGCGGGCCTCGTGGCGCTCCAAGCACTGGGCTACTGCGGCATCAGCGAGATCGAGTTCGTCTGGAGCGAGGCCCGCCAGCAGCACCTGTTGCTCGATGTGAACACCCGACCCTGGAAATGGATCGGCCTGCCGGTCGCCGCCGGCGTCGACTTACCGCTGCTGGCCTACCGGGACACCGTCGGCGAGCCGTTCACGGCCCCGGCGCAGACCGATGGCGCGCGCTGGGTGTTCCTACGCGACTACCTGCCGCTCGTGCGGGCCCGGGCCTCGACCGTGCCGGAAGCGGCAGTGACCAAGGACGAGTGGACCGCGCTGTTGGCCGGCACGCCGTCGGCGCTCGTCGACGGCGTGCATGACCCGGACGACCCGGAGCCGTCGTACGACGTGCTGTGGGCAGACCTGACCGGCGGAGTGGGTTACACGTGCGCATGCTGACCGACGGGCTCGTCATGTCGCTGGACACCCGCGGTAACGGCGTACGGGTAAGTGTCAAAGACCTGATCGACATGGCTGGGATCCCCACCACTGCAGGCAGTCTCGCGGTCGCCCGCACGGCCCCACCGGCAGAGCGGGACGCTGCCTGCCTGACCGGCGTGAGGGCTGCCGGTGCACGGATCGTCGGACGCACGGCGATGCACGAGCTCGCCTACGGCATCAGCGGGGTTAACGCCTGGCAGGGCACGCCGACCAACCCGCTGGATGCGTCGCGGGTGCCGGGCGGCTCATCCAGCGGCGCGGCCGTCAGCGTCGCGACCGGCGCAGCGGACGTGGCGCTCGGCAGCGACACCGGTGGTTCGGTGCGCATCCCGGCGGCCTGCTGCGGCGTCGCCGGGCTCAAGACGACCTGGGGACGGATCCCCCTCGACGGGGTGTGGCCGCTGGCCCCCTCGCTCGACACGATCGGACCACTCGCCCGCGACGTGGCCGGCCTCGTGCTCGGCATGCAGCTGCTGGAGCCCGGCTTCACGCCGATCGACCGGTCGGTCCGGATCGGCCGGCTCCCCGTTGCGGCGAACCCGGCCATCGACGCTGCGATGACCCGCGCCCTGGGCGGGCTGGACGTCGTCACCGTGCCCGAGCTGCTCGAGGGTTGGTCGACGGCCACCCCGGCGGGCGGGGTGCTGCTCGGCGCCGAGGCCTGGCAGCAGCACGGTGCGCTGGTGGCGTCGGCCGGGGACGCGATCGGTGCGGACGTGCTGGCCAGGTTCCGCGCGGGCGAGGCCGCCACCGCCGTGGACATCAAGGCGGCCGAGCGGGTCCGGGATCGCTGGCAAGCCCAGCTGGCCGAAGCCTTCACCCGGGTGGACGTGTTGGCGCTGCCGACCCTCGCCGACGAGCCGGCGCCGCTCGAGGACCTGCAACGGCTCTACGCCAGCCGGCTCACCCTGCCGGTCAACCTGGCCGGGTTGCCGGCTGTCAGCCTGCCGGTGCCTCGGCCCGGCGCCCTGCCGGCGTCGCTGCAGCTCGTCGGCCCGGCTGGCTCGGAGGAGCTCCTTCTGGGGCTCGCCGCCGCGATCGAGGCCGCCCTGCGCTGTCGTTGAGCTGCACTCCCCGGGGGCGGTGCCACCGCGGCTGGGGGGTGGCCCCCCTGCTGCAGCGATCTTGACGATCTGGTCGCCCGCGGCGGCCTGTTGCCCAGATCACCCGCTCAGCCAGGCCGCAACAACTCCATCTTCGGCGCGGGATGGCGGCGGGGGCTGGACCGTTAAGGTGACCGGCGTGAGCTCCCCGGTCGAACCCGCCTTTCTCGCCCTGCCGCTCCGCGCGGCCGCCGACGCTGCGCTGCAGGCGGCCCTGGACGCCGGCGCGACGCACGCCGACCTGCGGGTCGAGCGACTGCGCGGCCAGAGCATCTCGGTCCGCGACGGCCGCTTGGAGAGCCTCGGCGACGACGTGACCGTGGGCCTCGCGGTCCGCGTCGTGCACGACGGGACCTGGGGGTTCGCCAGCGGCCCCGACGTCACCGTCGAGCAGGCCGTGCGACTGGCCCGGCAGGCTGTCCAGGTGGCCCGCACCTCCCGGCCGCTCAACGCCGAACCGGTGGAGCTCGCCGATGAGCCGGTGCACGCCGATGCCACCTGGGTCTCGGCGTATGACATCGACCCGTTCACGGTGGACCCGGCCGAGAAGGTCGAGCTGCTGGCTGGCTGGAGCCGTCGGCTGCTCGCGGCCGACGAGGTCGACCACGTCGACGCACATGTCCAACAGGTGCTGGAGAACAAGTTCTACGCTGACTCGGCCGGCACCACGACGACCCAGCAGCGGGTCCGGCTGCAGCCGGAGGTGACCGCCACCCGCGTCGACCCCGGCGGTGGCTTCGAAACGATGCGGACCACCGCGCCGCCGGTCGGCCGCGGCTGGGAGTACCTCACCGGCGGCTGGGATTGGGACGGTGAACTCGCGCGCTTCCCCGAGCAACTGGTCGAGAAGGCCAAGGCCAGCAGCGTCGAGCCCGGTCGCTACGACCTCGTCATCGACCCCAGCAACCTGTGGCTCACCATCCACGAGTCGATCGGGCACGCCACCGAGCTCGACCGGGCCCTTGGCTACGAGGCCGCGTACGCCGGGACATCGTTCGCCACCCTGGACCAGCTGGGCTCGCTGCGCTACGGCTCCGACGTTATGCAGGTCACCGGCGACCGGACCACGCCGCACGGTTTGTCAACGGTCGGCTACGACGATGAGGGTGTGCAGGCGCAGGCCTGGGAGCTGGTGCGGGACGGCACGCTCGTCGGCTACCAGCTCGACCGCCGGATGGCCCGGCAGAACGCCGCGGCGCTCGGGGTCAGCCGGTCCAACGGCTGCGCCTACGCAGACTCGCCACGGCACGTGCCGGTCCAGCGGATGGCCAACGTGTCGCTCCAGCCCGCCGCCGGCGGGCCCTCCACAGAGCAGCTCATCGCCGGCGTCGAGCGCGGCATCTACGTCGTGGGTGACAAGAGCTGGTCGATCGACATGCAGCGCTACAACTTCCAGTTCACCGGGCAGCGGTTCTATGAGATCCGTGCTGGGCGGCTGGTCGGGCAACTGCGTGATGTCGCCTACCAGGCCACGACCACCGAATTCTGGGGCGCGATGGAGGCCGTCGGTGGCCCGCAGACCTACGTCCTCGGGGGCGCCTTCAACTGCGGCAAGGCCCAGCCGGGGCAGACCGCCGCCGTCTCGCACGGCTGCCCGTCAGCGCTGTTTCGCGGCGTGAGCATCCTCAACACCGCCCGGGAGGCTGGCCGATGAGCGCCGAGGTCGTCGAGCGGGCGCTCGCCCTGTCACGGGCTGACGGCTGCATTGTCATCGCCACCGAGAGCAGCAGCGTCAACCTGCGCTGGGCCAACAACACGTTGACCACCAACGGCGCCGGCCGCGACCGGCGGGTCGTCGTGATCAGCATGGTCGGCGAGGCGGTCGGGGTGCGCAGCGCTTCGGTCGTCGACGACCTCGAAGCCCTGGTCCGGGCCAGCGAACAGGCCGCCCGCGACGCCGGGCCCGCCGAGGACGCCGGCCCGCTGGTCACCGGTGACGCCGATGCCGACTTCCTCGAGCCGGCCGAGGCCACGACAACCGCGGTCTTCCAGGGCTTCGCCCGGGACCTGGGCGCGAGCTTCGCAGCGGCCCGCAGCGCCGACATCCGGCTGTTCGGCTACGCCTCGCACGACGTGACAACGACCTGGCTGGGCTGCTCGACCGGCCTGCGCCGTCGGCACACCCAGCCGACCGGCTACGTCGAGGCGACCGGCAAGAATGACCGACCGGGCGGTTCGACGTGGGTCGGCCAGCACACCCGCGACTGGTCCGACATCAGCGTCCCGGTCCTTGATGCCGAGCTCCGCCGGCGGCTGTCCTGGGCGGCCCGCCGGATCGACCTGCCGGCCGGCCGCTACGAGACGCTGCTGCCACCGACCGCGGTCGCCGACCTGCTGGTTTACGCCTACTGGAACGCCGGGGGCCGCGACGCCGCCGAGGGCCGGACCGTCTTCGCCAAGCCGGGCGGGGGCACCCGGGTCGGTGAATCGCTGGCCCCGGCAGGGTTCTCGCTGACCAGCGACCCACGCGACCCGCGGCTCGGGAGCACGCCGTTCATCGTCGCGACGAGCTCCTCGTCGCGGACCAGCGTGTTCGACAACGGGCTCGA
>JAYUMN010000039.1:0-1865 GCA_043762595.1 Frankiales bacterium | reverse complement strand
GGTCGGTCCCCAGATGGCGATCAGGCGGCCGGTCCCCGCGCCGGGTTCCGGTAGCTCGAGCGCTCCGGCGGGCGGCAGGTCGGGCAGCGCGGCGCGCGGGTCGGCCAGGCCGGTGGTGTCGGACGGCACCGGGCTGAGTGCCACCACCGCCTCGATCACCGCCGCAGAGATCACGTCGGGCGTCGAGTCGGAGGGCAGGACGTGGTCGACGCCGAGCTGGCGGAGGCGTCGTTCAGCGTCCTCGTCCCCCGGTGGCACGAGGCCGACCACAGCCACGGCGGTGATGGTGAGCCGGGTGAGCGCGTCCCGGTCGAGCCGGCGCAGGTCGGCCGACAGCAACGCGGCACGGGCCTGGCCGGTCGCGGCGGTCGCCAGCAGGTCGGCCAGGTCGACGCACCGCCGGACGACGGTGACCCCGAGGTCGCCGCGCTCCAAGGCGGCCACCAGGCGGGACTCCCAGACGGCGTCCGAGACGGCCGTCAGGACGGGGACCTGCATCATGGCGCCGGCGTCGGGGACAGCGTGGCGCCGGTCGGATCTGACACCTTCTGCTGCCTGGGAGGCATCCGGACCAGGTCGATCTGACCCTGGGCCATGGCCCGCACCAACGTGAGGACCTGGCTCGGCGCGACGGTCAGCACGACCGGTTGCTCCTGGGCGCTGGCAGTGAGCCCTCCCCCGTTGCGCACCGCCCGGACCGAGATGCCGTCCAGGACGAGCCGTGGGGAGACGGCGTCGGGAGCCCCTTTGGCCATCCGCTGCGCCGTCTTGTCGCTGGGGGTGACGTAGACGTCCACCTGGTCGCCGTGCCGTAGGTCGCTGGGGGCGTGCCCGGAAAGCACCGGGACGCTGACGTCGCGCGAGGCCACCTGTTCGTCCGGTCGGGACAGCGCAGCGACCGGCAGCAACTCGTGCGCACCGAGCGACCGGCGCAACACGTAGCCAGCCAGGCCACTGGTCGAGGCGGCGTATCGTCCGCTGCTGCCGTAGAGCCGGGCCCGGCCCACCTCGAGGTCACCGGCCGTGATGACGGTGCCTGCGGCCAGGTCATGCGAGGCGACCCACACCTGCTGCGACCGGTCCGCCGACGACAGCACCTTGGCGCCGACCAGCACGCTCACGAGCACCAGGAGCACTCCCAGCACCAGTCTGCCGTCGAGCCAACTCGGTGACGTCAGCCGGGCGGCCCGCGGCGAGCCAGGCGCGTCACTCACCCGACCCTCCCTTCGTCGATCGGCTGGCAGCACGATCCGCCGGTCCGCATCGTCGCGTACGACGTAGCGGTCAGCACGCGACATCGGTCAACCTGTGGACAACTGGGATCGCCTGCCATCGCCCAATGCCAGACTCATCGCTGCGCAGGCACCCGAGCAGGAGGGAGGCGGTGATGGCCGCAGAACGGTTTCTGCAGCTCGCCGACGTGGCTGACGTGCTCAACATCTCGGCGTCGCAGACCTACGCCCTGGTTCGCAGCGGCGAGCTCCCCGCAATCAAGATCGGCGGCCGCGGGCAATGGCGCGTCGAGCGAAGCGCGCTGGAGACCTACATCAGCCAGTGTTACGAGCAGACGAAGGCCTTTGTGAACGCCCATCCGCTCGGCCGCGACGGCGAGCCGCTCCCAGGTTCGTGACCGGCGCCGATCAGCGCTGCCGGGTTGGCCGGTGCGGGTCCCCGGCCTCGCCGCGGCCCTGGATGGCCACGAAGTGCGCGATCCAGGGGGCCTGGTCTCGGGGCGCTGCACGCTCTCGATGCGGGAACCCACGGCGGAGCGGGTCGGGCACGTGCTGACGCCGGAGATCGCCTGGGCCGCGGCGGTCGACTGCCAGCGCTGACGCGCGGTCGGCCGGCACGCCGAGCCAATCCCC
>JAYUMN010000038.1:0-2582 GCA_043762595.1 Frankiales bacterium | reverse complement strand
GGAGTCGCCGTGGGAATCCGCCGCTGACCTGCCGGACGGCGTCCGAATCTCCACCGAGATGCCCGAGACGACCCGCCGCTACCTCGACGAGCACGGAGTCAAGGCCAAGGTCTTTACCAGCCACGGTGCCACCGAGGCCAAGATCCCGGACATCGTGGACGCGATCGTCGACCTCACCGAGACCGGCTCGAGCCTTCGCAAGGCCGGCCTGAAAGTGATCGCGACGCTGCTCACCAGCCGCACCGAGCTGATCGCCAACCGCGCGTCGTACGACGATCCGGTGAAACGCGCTGCGATCGACGACCTTGTCGTGCTCATCAAGGGCGCGCTGCGGGCGCGCGGGCACGTGTTGCTCAAGCTCAACGTGCCGACCGCCGGGCTCACCGCGGTGCTGGCCGAGCTGCCGGCGATGAGTTCGCCGACGGTGATGTCGACCGCGAACGCCGACATGAGCGCCCTTGAGACGGTGGTCCCGAAACAGGGCGTCAACCGGCTGATTCCGGCCCTGAAGGCTGCAGGGGCCCGCGACATCCTCGAGTTGCCGATCTCCAAGATCGTCGAGTAGTGGCGGAAGGGCCGGCGCTGGGCGCCGCGGTCCTGTCCGGGGCGATGGTGGCGCTGCAGGCACGGCTCAACGGCGACCTGCGGGTCGCACTCGGCGACACCCTGCTGACCGCACTGGTGTCGTTCGCGTCAGGGCTGCTCGTGGTCGTCGCCGTCGTCGCCTGCCGCCCGGCTTCGCGGGCTGCGCTGGCGGCGTTCGGCGGCACCCCGTGGTGGACCCGGCTCGGTGGCCTGGGAGGCGCCACGCTCGTCGCGGTCGGGGCCGCCGCCGAGCCCCGGATCGGGGTGGCGCTGCTGACGATCGGGTTGGTCGCGGGCCAGACCGGCGGTGGCCTCGCGGTCGACCGGCTAGGGCTCGGTCCCGGCCGGCGTGAAGGGGTCACCGGGCCGCGGGCGGCCGGAGCACTGCTGTGCCTGCTCGCCGTCGGCGTCGGCGTGTTTGGCCGCGCAGCGCACGACGCCGACCCAGTGCTGCTGGCCCTGATCGTCGTGGCCGGGGCGCTCATCGCGCTGCAGCAGGCCCTCAACGGCCGGGTCCACCGGGCCACCGGTGACGCCGGCGTCGCCACCCTGGTCAACTTCGTGGTCGGCTTGGCTGCCCTGCTGCTCGGGCTCGGGTTCCGCGCGGTCCTGTTCGGGGTCCACGTCGGTCACTGGCCGGGCCCGGGTCAGCTGTTTCTCTACGCCGGCGGTCCGATCGGCGCCGGGTTCGTCGCCGTCGCGGCCGTCGTCGTTGGCCGCCTCGGTGTGCTGCGCCTCGGGCTCGCCACCACCGCAGGGCAGCTGCTTGGCGCTGTCGGCCTCGACGTGGCGCTGCCCGGCGGCAGCGGCGTCACGGCCGCGACCCTGGTCGGGGTGCTGCTCACGCTGATCGCGGTCGTGGTGTCTGGTCGGAGTTCGGCGTGACCGTCGGCCCGCTCGTCGCGCGGCTCGCGGCCACCGCCGGCGGCATCGCAGCGGTCGCCGTCGGCTCGGCGGGCTGCCTCGGCTCGAGCCCTGGCCCTGGCCTGCGGGAAGGGTTGATGGCCGCGCTCGTCGAGCGGACCGGTTGGCGGGTCGGCGCCTGCCGGGCGCTGCTCGAGTTCGGCGTCCTGGTCCTCGGCACGGCCCTCGACGGGCCAGTGCGGATCGCCACGATCGCCGTCGCCCTCTGCATCGGACCGGCCGTCCAGCGGTCCTTCCCGCTGCTGCGCCAGACCCCGGTACGCCGTAGCGTCGAGGCCCCCGCGTGAACGAGCCGAGCGTCGAGGTGCATCCCCGCCAGCTCACCCTGGTGTGCCGGCTGGTCGCCGGGCTCGTCATCGTCGTGTTCGGCGTGCTCGCCGTCCTGCTGCCACGAGGCGCCGCCGGTGGCCAGAGCTTCGGGCTCGGCGACCAGATCGCCTTCTTCGCCGTCGGGCTGCTGCTGGCTGGCGGGGTGCTCGTCTTCACCCGGGCCAGGGTTCAGGGCGACGCCGCCGGGGTGCGGGTGCGCAACGCGCTCGGCGAACGCTTTTTCCCCTGGCAGGTGGTGGTGGCGGTCCGGCTCGACGACGGCGCCCCGTGGGCCCAGCTCGAGCTGCACGACGACGAGACCGTGGCCATCCTGGCGCTGCAGGCCGGTGACAAGGCGTATGCCGTGGATGGGGTCCTCGGCCTACGTAGGTTGCTCGACGCCTCCCGCGGTCAGTGAGCCGGCACCCCCCGTGGGTGGTCTCCATCCGATGCGTGACGGCTTCATCCGCCCGCTCGCACCTGCGACAGGGGCCACCGTCGCGGTCCTGTCGGCCACCATCAGGTCGCTGCTCCTCTGCCGAGCTGTGCCTGTCTTTTCACCATGGCGGTGCGGGTGGCGTGGCCTGTACGGCCACCGACCACCGGGGGGTGCCCGCGGCTCTTGACACGGCTTGTTACCTGCGGGTCTGCTGTGCCTCCAATCATGCGCAGCGGCAGGCGTTGCTCAGGGCGCTCAACGGCGAGCTACCACCCATCGGCAGTCTCGTCGTCGTACGCCCGGTGCGCCTCAAGACTGTGCTCGC
>JAYUMN010000037.1:0-4140 GCA_043762595.1 Frankiales bacterium | reverse complement strand
CGGCGGCTGTGACTGCTCAATCCGCTAGGGAGGCGTGCTCAGCGCTGGGCGTGGCTGGCCCTGGCTCCTCTGCCACCAGGTTCACGGCACTACTGTTGGGTAATGTGCGGTGTTGCGGGCTGGACGGGTCACCGAACTGATGCCACATCGCTGGTAGGCGGTATGGGGTCAGCGTTGTCCCATCGTGGTCCCGACGATGCTGGGCACTGGGTGGGTGATACCGGTGGGCTGGTCTTTCGGCGACTGGCACTGCTGGACTTGGAGCAGGGGAATCAACCGGCGTGTGATGAGCGTAGACGGTTGTGGTCGGTGTTCAACGGCGAGATTTACAACCACGTCGAGCTACGCCGGGACTTGACCGACTTAGGACACCAATTGATGGGTCATGGCGACGCCGAATTGGTGCCGCATCTGTATGAGCAGTGGGGCCCGGCGTTTCTGGGTCGGCTGCGGGGGATGTTTGCTGTCGCGATCCATGACAATGCCAACGGTGAACTGTTCCTGGCCCGGGACGCCTTCGGTATCAAACCGCTGTACTACATCCAGGTCGGCAATGAATTGCTGTTCGCCTCGGATGTGGGTGCGCTCCGAGCAGCTGGGGTTGTCGTCGGCGAGCCCGACCCACAGGCGCTCTGGCACTACCTCAGCTTTGGTCACGTGCCGGACCCACTGACGATGTGGCCGGGGGTGCGGATGCTGCCTGCTGGTCATTGGCTGCGCTGGCGGGGCGGAAAACTGGAGGTTCAGCGCTGGTGGACCCCGGAGTTTGCCCCGGAGCCTGGGTTGAGCCTGGGTGAGGCAGCTGAGTTGATTGACCAGGCAGTGCAGGACTCGGTCGCCGCCCATCTGATCGCCGACGTTCCGGTTGGCGCCTACCTTTCCAGCGGTGTGGACTCAAGCCTGCTGGTGGCCCTCGCCGTGCGTCAGCAGCACGTTCGCACCTTCAGTATCGGCTTCGAGGGCAGCTCCGGTAACCACCGGGAACTGAGCAGGGCCAGTGAGCTGGCAGCGGTGCTAGGTACCGAACATGAAGAACAAATCATCACCGAGCAGGAGTACTGGCAACGCCTCCCGGAGATCGTCGGCGCGCAAGAGGAGCCGCTAGCTGATCCCAGCGCTCCCGCCCTGTGGTTTCTGGCTCGAGCGGCCGCCCCGCACGTCAAGGCAGTGCTGTCCGGGGAAGGCGCCGATGAGTTGTTCGCCGGATATCCGATCTACCAACAACCGCACGCCCTTCGAGCCGTGACCGGGCTACCGACCGCGGCCCGCCGCGGCGTGCGGCGCTTCGCTGACCGGTTGCCGAACGGCCAGTGGGGTCAGGGCTACCTGCGACGAGGCACCACACCCCTGGAGCAACGATTCTTGGGCAATGCACCACTCTTTTCCGAACACGACAAGCTGCTACTGATGCCGCAAGCCGGGGGCGGCGAGCCGCTCACCCCATCAGCGGAACTGCTGACCGGCAGCTATCAGCAAACCCGTGGGCTCGATGATGTCGCACGTATGCAGGCCGCGAGCTGCCAGACCTGGCTGGCGAGCAGCATCCTGCTCAAAGCCGACAAGATGGCGATGGCGCATTCGGTCGAGGTCCGCGTCCCGTACCTGGACCGTGAGGTATTCCACATCGCGAGCCGACTTCCGCTCGCATTGCGCGTCAATGCGAATTCAACGAAGGTCGCTCTTCGGGCCGCAGCGGCACGCACCCTCCCCCGGGAGATCGCTGACCGACCCAAGCTGGGCTTTCCGGTTCCGTTTCGTTCCTGGCTCGAAGGCGACCTCGGTGCACAAGTCCACCGACTGTTCAGCGAGTGCGACGACCCGCTGCTTGACCGCAACGCCGTCACGGCCCTGCTCCAAGACCAACGCCGTCCAGACCGTCAACAACGGGTCTGGGCGATGATGACGTACCTGCTGTGGCGGCAGGCCCAGCCGACGGCGACCCGGTCGCCGTGCTGAGGGCATGGAGGGGTCAGCGGACCACCCAAACGCTCGTTGTCGTGGTGGCGATCGCCGGCCTCACCGCCTGCACCCAGTCAACACCAGCAGTGCAGGCCAAGCGCCCAGCAACCGGCCGCGGACCCTCGGCGCAACCGGTACCGGTGCCGGTGCCGTCACACGCGCTACTGCATGTGGCCCCGCAAAGCCAACTCCCTGCCCTGCCGAACGGCTGTGAGGTGACCAGTTTATCGATGCTCTTGGCCGCGGTCGGCTACCGCGTCGACAACCTGACCCTTGCGGCGCTGCAACCCACCAACAGCGCCCAGCCAATCTTTGGCCCGCGTGGCCACCTCTTCAGCGACATCGTGCGCTGGGGCGATCCGAACGACAGTTTCGTTGGTGCCGTTGCCGGCCACCGATACGGGATCGGCTACGGCATCTACCACGGACCCCTCACCCGGCTCGCCGATCACCTTCTCCCCGGACGAGCGATCGACCTCACCGGCCGCCCGTTTGACGACGTCCTCGCCCAGGTCGCCAACGGCACCCCAGTCGTTACCTGGGTCACGAGTCAATTCAAACCTACCGATAACTGGGTCACCTGGGCCGGCCCGCACGGCCCAGTCCACGCCACCGAAGACGAGCACACTGTATTGCTCGTCGGCTTTGATCGACAGTATGTCTACGTCAATAACCCACTCACCAATAGCGCGGGTCAGCGACTCAATCGAGACTTGTTCATCAGCTCGTGGAAACAACTCGGCCGCCAAGCCCTCAGCATCACCCAAGCAGGTGCGCGAATACCAACACCGACCTGAAACTGGTGGAGTAGCCGCTCACAATGGCCTGGTCGAGTAGGTAAGCACGTTTGAACGCAAGCCCTCAGAAATGCCGGTGCCATCCGGACCTAAAAGACTCAACTCGAGTCATGAAGAGGGTCGTCCACCGGAAGCACCGCTGGTCAGGCTGGGCTTGCGGACGATCCTGTCCGTGAGAACCGTCCGGATTGTGGGCAGCGTTCGGCGGGTGTCATGCGGTAGGTGATCGCCGTCGCAGTTCCTTGGTTCTGACACGGCATCGGTGGAGTTGATGCACGGACGGGCCCCGGCGGCCCGCGAAGCTGCCCGGCGACGCGGTGGACGTGCCGGCCGGTGACCGAAGCTCACCGTCGGTCAGGTCCGGCAGCTCCAGCCGCGACGGGCCAGTGGCGAGGGCATCAACGACCTTGCCGCCACGTTCTGGATGTCCGGGGCGACGGTGTGTCGCACCCTGACAGCCCTGACCGCGAGGCAGCGGCAGCGCCGACGACGACCCGCCCGCAGTCCTCCTCTTCGCGGGTGCCATGCACCCAGCGGGCTGGGCCCCGTCTGGGGAACCCAAGGCGGTGGCAGGCCGGCGCCCGCCGCGCCGCCTCGGCTCACGCCCACCGGTACGGCGTATGGCGGCGGCTGCCGTCTAGGCTGGCAGACCGGGCCGATCAGCGGGCGCCACCCGAGCTGCGCGCAGCGGGGACTTCGACCCGGTGGTGTCTGAGCTAGAGCGGTGGCGCCGGCACGAGCCGATCAGCGTCGGCGCAGGCATGCTGGAATCAGCACCGGTGCTCCGCGGCGAGATGGATACCAGCAAGTGGCAGCTCGAGCCCGAGAACGACCCTGACCGGCCCGGTGTCTTGCGGCTCGCGGTCAGCGGCTTTGTGATCGGCTCGGTTAAGCGGCTCAAACTGGGACGCTACACAGCCCGGTGGGAGGGTCATCGGGTGCCGGAGGCGCCGTGCACCCGACGGCAGGACGCGGTGCTGCAGGTCCTGGCAGGCTCAGCTCGCGGCTCGGCAGCGCTGGTGCGCACTCCGCAGGGCCAGAACTACGACGGCGAGCTGAGCCCGTCGAGGTTGTCGAGCTTAGGAAGTGGGACGGCGCCGTGTCCAGGAACCGGCCGAACGGGGGAGCGACCCTGGGCAGCGGGGTCAGCGCTGCGCTTTTCTGTCGATGCGGAGCAGATCGGTAAGACGCCTCGCTGAGCCGGACTGTCGCTCGCTCGGGCGTGGTTCTCGGTGTTGCCAACCCCTGTGGCGGGCTTCGGGGCTGGGTTGTGACGGTCGGCGGGCGATGAGGGACCCGGTCCGGGCTAGCTGTCGCTGCTGGCATAGTGCCGAGATGAGCAGGACCGGTCGGTGCTGGCGTTGGCTCGGAGCCATGATCTGCA
>JAYUMN010000036.1:0-14430 GCA_043762595.1 Frankiales bacterium | reverse complement strand
TGAAATCCGACTGGGAGGACCGACCATGAGCGGTATCGCGAACAAGCTGGACAAGGCGTACGAGGGCAAGCCGATCGAGGAGCTCGCGGCGGCTCCCGTCGCTGCACTGCAGGGCGTCAGTGACGGCGATGCTGCGCACCTGAAGGCAGCGTTCAACATCGTCACCGTCAAGGATTTGGGCACCAACAAATTCTTCCTGTGGGCCCAGGCGATCGCGAAACTCGCCGAGTAGGCCCCGTCGGGTTGCCTGCACGGCCTCACGTCCAGGCAGCCCAGCACCGGTCCACTGAGTTTTCGGACGAAGGGTCTTTGACATGGGCGGTTTCAAAAAGTTCCTGCTCCGCGGCAACCTGGTTGATCTCGCGGTCGCCTTCGTCATCGGTGCCGCGTTCGCGGCTTTGGTGACCGGGTTGGTCAAAGACCTGATCACCCCACTGATCGGCGCGATCGGCGGTAAGGCGGACTTCGCCGCGTTGACGTTCACGATCAACAAATCCAAGTTCTTCTACGGCGACTTCCTCAACTTGCTGATCACCTTCCTGGTCGTGTCCGCAGTGATCTACTTCCTGGTCGTTGTGCCCTTCAGCAAACTGTTGGAACGGTTCAAGCCGACCCCCGACGTGCCTGCCCCGGTCCAAGACTGCCCGCACTGCATGTCATCGGTCCCACAAGCCGCCACGGTGTGCGCGTTCTGTACGCGTGACATCGCCGCGCCGCTCGGCGCAGCCCGGCCAGGCGTGGGCTAGGCCCTCGCACGGCTATCGCGCGAGTGGTGCTTGGACAGCGGCGGCGCGCGTACGACGGGTCAGAAGCGCTCCCGCCGGATCAGCGCTTTGCGGCCCTTGATGACGCTGCCTCGCAAGGCCGCGATGACCTCGTCGGCCGCTGACTCGGGGACCTCGACGAGGGAGAAGCGCTCGGTGATCTCGATTGCGCCGATGTCCCGACCGGACAGGCGCGACTCGCCGGCGATGGCGCCGACAAGGTCCTGCGGGCGGATGCCGGCGGTGGCGCCGGCCCCGACGAACAGTCGGGTCATCCCGCCCGGCGGACCTTTGAACCGCGACGAACCCGTCGCAGGGGCAGTCGCGCCCTGGCGGAGCGGCTGCGTCTGGCCTGACGGCTGGCCCTGCGCCGGTCTTTGGCGGCGGGCGGGTGGTGCGGGCGGGGCCTGTCGGGCCGACGCCTGGCGGCGGGCTGAGGGCGGCGAGTTGATATCGCGTTCCCGCACCGGCGCGGCGCGGGTGAGGGCGACCGTCGGGATCTCCTGCTCGCCCTGCATCGAATCGCCCGCCCGGTGGAGCAGCCGAAGTGCCGCCGCCGCTACGTCGAGTGGATCGTGCTCGCCGGGCAGCGACAACACGACCTCGCGCTCGGCGTCCAGATCGCCCGCGGCGATCGCATCGAGCAGGGCCAGCTGGGTGCGTTCGAGCCGACGGCCGCGCAGGTCGGCCACCGTCGGAAGCGGCTGGAGCGGGATCCGCACGCCGGTTGTGCGCTCCACCGCCTGCAGCATCCGCTGCTCGCGGGGCTCGGCGAGGGTGATCGCCACGCCTTCGCGGCCGGCCCGCCCGACCCGCCCGATGCGGTGGACGTAGGACTCCGGGGCGGATGGCACGTCGTAGTTGACGACGTGGCTGAGGTGGTCGACGTCGAGCCCGCGGGCAGCGACGTCGGTCGCGACGAGCAGCTCGGCCGTACCCCCGCGAAGTCTGCCCATCACCCGGTCGCGCTGGTCCTGGCTCATCCCGCCGTGCAGCGCCTCGGCCCGGTGTCCGCGGGCGTTCAGCAACTCGGTGAGCGAGTCGACCTCGCCGCGGGTGCGACAGAACACGAGCGCGGCGGCGGGGCGTTCGAGGGCGAGAACCCGAGCAAGCGCGGCCGGCTTGTGCGCCCGGGCGACGAGGTAGGCGGTCTGCCGGACGAGCGGCGTCGCACCGTCGACGAGGCGCTCGCGCTCAACCTGGACGCGGACGGCGTCACGCAAGTGGCGCCGGGCCATCCGGTCGACCCGGTGCGGCATGGTGGCTGAGAACAGCACGGTCTGCCGCTGCGGCGGGGTCGCACCGAGGATGGCCTCGATGTCGTCCGCGAAGCCCATGTCGAACATCTCGTCGGCCTCGTCGAGCACCACGACCTCGAGCCCGGTAAGGCGCAGGGTGCCGCGCTGGATGTGATCGAGGGCCCGGCCGGGGGTGGCGACCACCAGATCGACGCCGCGCTCCAGGGGGCGTAGCTGTCGGCCGATCGGCTGCCCGCCGTACACAGCGAGGACGCGCGCGCCAAGGTCACGGCCGTAGCTCGTGATGGCTTCGGCGACCTGGACGGCCAACTCGCGGGTGGGGGTCAGTACCAGCCCGACCGGCGCCGTCCCACGGCTGCCCGGGGTAAGGCGCTGCAGCAGCGGCAGGGCGAACGCCGCGGTCTTGCCGGTGCCGGTCGCCGCCTGGCCGATCAGGTCCCGGCCCTGCAGCAGCAACGGAATCGCCTCGCGCTGGACGGGCGTTGGCTCCTCATAGCCCAAGCGCAGCAACGCCTGCTCCAGCTCTGGGCGCAAGCCGAACTCGGCGAAGCCACTCGGGTCGGCCGGGCCGGTCACGGGATCCTCCTGGGCGGTGCGACAGGCCCCCAGTGTTCCAGCCGGTCAGCCCTTCTTCGCGGCCGCCTTGGCCTGCTGCTTGAAGGCCCGCACCGCCAGCAGGGTCTCCGGGCTCGTTACGTCGGCCACGCTGCGTAGGGCGTCGTCACCGCCGTAGGCACCGGCCGCCTGCCGCCACCCGGTTGGTCGGACCCCCAGTTGTTTGCCGAGCAGGGCCACGAAGATCTTGGCTTTCTGCTCACCGAAGCCGGGCAGGGCCTGGAGCCGGCGGAGCAGCTCTGCGCCATCGGGGGCGTTCTCCCAGACCGCCTCGGCCCGGCCGTCGTAGTGCTCGACCAGCGCCCGGCACAGCTCTTGGACCCGGCCAGCCATCGAAGCGGGGAAGCGGTGGATCGCCGGTTGCTGGGCGAACAACGCGGCCAGGTCGTCTCGCCCGGCGAGCTCGCGCGCATCGAGGTCATGGCCCAGCCGGTCCCGGAGCACGGCCGGAGCGCGGAAGGCCTTCTCCATCGGAATCTGCTGGTCGAGCAGCATGCCGGTGAGCAGCGCCAGGGGATCGCGCGACAGCAGCGCGTCGGCGTCGGCGTCCTGGGACAGGTGCAGCGTGGTCATCCCGCGAGCATGCATCGCAGCGGCAGACCCGGCTAGTCCTGGTCGATGACCCGGCCAGGCTCGATCGCGATCCGCTCGGGGACCTCGACCGGGCGATCGATGATCGCGCTCGGCCGGTCCTTGCGGGACACCGCCGGACCGGCGTTCGCGGCCACCACCCCCATCCAGGGCAAAGCCACCGCGCCGACAACCAGCACCAGCTTCCAGACCAGCGGCACCGGGAGCGCGACCGCCAGCACGAAGCACGAGATGCGCACAAGCTGGGTCACGACGTAGCGACGCTGGCGCAACCGACGGTCGTCGGTGTGGCTCAGCCCGGCTGTCGTGACAATGATCGTCTCGGGACCTCGCGCGCTGGACACGGTTGCGCCTCCTGCCGATGGCGCCGGCCCCCGGGACAGGGGGAGCACCGTTGCTCTCCCTGGAGTGTCCCGGATGTCAGGCTTCCGCGCGCGCCGGACTCCTCAGCGCCGACCGTGCACCAGCCGGATGATCGTGGCGAGCGCATCGGTGACCTTGGGTGAGCGGGAGAACGACAGCAACTGCACCGGCAGGTCGAACCGCTGCCGGGTGATTGCCTTGGCGCGGGTGAACTCCCGCAGGCCGTCGGCGCCGTGGATCCGCCCGAAGCCCGAGTCGCCGACCCCGCCGAACGGCAGCGCCGGCACCGAGGCGAACGCGATCACCGAGTTGACGCTGGTCATGCCTGAGCGCATCCGCCGGGCAATCTCGACGCCGCGCTTGCTGTCCCCGGTGAAGACCGACCCCGCGAGGCCGTACGCCGTGGCGTTGGTGCGCTCCAGAGCCTGCTCGACGTCGCGGACGCGGGCCACGGTGATTGTTGGGCCGAAGGTCTCCTCGCGCACCGCGGCGCTGTCCTCGGGCACGTCAACCAGGATCGTTGCCTCGACGTAGCCGCCGTCCGCCCCGCCGCCGGTCAGCACGCGCCCGCCGCGGGCCACCGCGTCGGCGATGTGCCGGGTGATGATGCCGACCTGCTTTGGCATCGTGATCGGCCCGTACGACGCACCGGTGGCCGACCCGGCCCGGACCGAGCCGGCCAGTCTGGTCAGCTCGGTCACGAAGGCGTCGTACACCTTGTCGGTGGCATAGACCCGCTCGATCCCGATGCAGGTCTGGCCGGCGTTGCTCATGGCGCCCCACAGGGCCGCGTCGGCGGCTGCGGCGACGTCCGCGTCGTCGTCGACGATCATCGCGTCCTTGCCGCCGCACTCCATCAGCACCGGCACGAGGCCTTCGGCGCAGGCCGCCATGACCAGTCGGCCGGTGGCGGCCGAGCCGGTGAAGGCAATCTTGTCGACGCCGGCTCGGCACAGCGCCGCCCCGGTTTCGCCGAGCCCGGTGACGACCTGGAGCACGTCGGGGCGCCCCGGCACAGCTATCCGCCAGGCTTGTTCGAGCCACCGCCCGATCGCCGGGGTGTACTCGCTGGGCTTGAACACGACCGCGTTGCCGGCGGCCAGGGCGTAGGCCAGCGAGCCCATCGGGGTGAAGACCGGGTAGTTCCAGGGGCCGATGACGCCGACGACCCCGAGCGGTTGGTACTCCAGGAGCGCCTGCTGGTTCGCGGCCATCAGACCGGCGGTCACCGTGCGCAGGCCGAGCACCTTCGGGGCGTGCTTTGCGGCCCACTCGATGTGGTCGATCGCGAGGCTGATCTCGAGCAAGGCATCCGGGTGCGGCTTGCCGTTCTCGGCGTGCACGAGGTCGGCGAGCTCATGCATGCCGCGGGCGAGCACGCCCTTCCAGGCCCGCAGGTGGCGACGTCTGGCCTCGAAGCCTTGGTCGCGCCACCAGGCAGCCGCCTCGCGCGCCCGGGCCACCGAGGCCTGGACGTCATCGGCGCTGCAGATCGGGTGGCTCGCGAGGACCTGACCGGTGCCGGGATCGAGGGAGTCAAAGCGCTCCCTGGCGGTTGGATCACACGCGGCTTGGTCGGTGGCGAGCGACATGTGCCGACTGTAGGCGGACGCCAACCCCCTCACGGGCTCGCCGGCCCCCCTGTTCGCCGGCCCCCCTGTTTGCCAGCCCCCCTGTCCGCCAGCCCAGCGGTAGCCGGGGAGGTGAGCGTGCGACGAACTAGAGGCCGGTCGGTTCGGGCAACAGGTCGGCAAAGACCGCCGGTCGGCGCTCGGCCTTGGCGCTGAACGCCTCCACCATGTCGGCGGACTGGAACATCCCGGACTGCCACGTCGCGATCTGGTCCAGCGAGTCATCGACCGAATGGTCGCGGGCGTAGTTCATTGCCACCTTGGTGCCCCAGATCGCCAGCGGCGACTTCGCCGCGATCTCCCGGGCGGTGTCCAGCACGCCGTCGAGCAGCGCCTGCGGATCGGCGTACACCTGCTGGACCAGCCCGACTTCGTATGCGCGCGCTGCCGGGACACGCCGGCCGGTGTAGGCCATCTCGCGGGCGAAGCCCTCTGGGACGACGGTGCCGAGCCGCTGCAGCGTGCCGACGTCGGCCGTCATGCCGATGTTGATCTCCTGGACGCAAAAAAACGCCTCGGCGCTGGCGTAGCGCAGGTCGCAGGCCGTGACCAAGTCGACGGCCCCGCCGATGCAGCCGCCTTGGACCGCGGCGAGGACCGGCAGCCGGGCCTTCTCGAGCGCTGTGAACGACCACTGCAGCACCTTGGCGTTGGAACGCATCCGGGCCTGCCTGCGACCGAGCTCGGCGTCGTCGCCGTGCTGGCTGGCGAAGACCGCCAGGTCCATCCCGGCGCAGAAGTGCTTGCCGGTGCTCGAAATCACTACGACGCGGGCGCTCGCGGCGTCGCTGATCGACGTCACGATCTCCGGCAGCTCACGCCAGAACTCCGGCACCATCGTGTTGAGTTCGTCCCCGCGGGACAGCCGCACGTGGGCGACCCCGTCGGCGACGTCCAGGTCGAAGCAGCGGTAGGCCATGCCCGGACTCTGCCGCACGGCAGCGGTGTTCCCTATCTGCACTAGCGTCGCGGTCGTGAGCGATGCCGTGTTGTCCCTGTCCGGTGTCGGGGTGGTCCGTGACGGCGCGACCTTGCTGGCCGGCGTCGACTGGACCGTGCTCGAGGGCGAGCGGTGGGTGCTGCTCGGCCCCAACGGAGCGGGCAAGACCACCCTCGTGCAGATCGCGGCGGCGTCGTTGTTCCCGAGCTCTGGCACGGTCGAGCTGCTTGGCGAGCGCTTCGGCCGGACCGACTTGGGCGAGCTGCGCACCCGGGTGGGCCTGTCCAGCTCGGCGCTGACCGATCGGGTGCCGGCCAACGAAAAGGCCGTCGACGTCGTCGTCACGGCCGCCCACGGGGTGCTCGGCCGCTGGCGCGAGGCCTACGACGCGACCGACCTCGACCGGGCCATCGGCCTCCTCGCCAGGGTCGGGCTGCGGGCCTTCGCCGGCCGGCGTTTTGGAACGCTGTCGGAGGGCGAACGCAAGCGGGTGCTGCTGGCCCGAGCGCTGATGACCGACCCCGAGCTGCTGCTGTTGGACGAGCCGGCCGCCGGCCTCGACCTCGGCGCGCGGGAAGCCCTGCTGCGGCTGCTCACCCGCCTCGCGGCCGACCCCGGCGCACCGCCGAGTGTCCTGGTCACCCACCACGTCGAGGAGGTGCCGGTCGGGACGACCCACGCCCTGCTGCTCGCCCGCGGCCGGGTGGTCGCGGCCGGTCCAGTCGATCAGGTGCTCACCGGGCCGTTGCTGAGCCGGGCATTCGGTCTGCCGCTGGTCGTGGAGTCCCGCGCCGGCCGTTACACCGCGCGGGCAGCCTGAGGGTCAAAACGCCGACAGCCGCCCGCCCAGCAGGGCGAGCGGCCGTCGTACGACGGTGCAGGGCTAGGCCAGGGTCGATGTTTCGTCGACCCAG
The DNA here is from genome assembly GCA_043762595.1 of Frankiales bacterium. Taxonomy (GTDB): domain Bacteria; phylum Actinomycetota; class Actinomycetes; order Mycobacteriales; family SCTD01; genus JAYSQK01. The sequence goes on along the minus strand of JAYUMN010000036.1, from coordinate 7,353 downwards.
TCCACGGCTTTCTCGCGCAGTTTGTCCTCGTAGGCCTTGGCGTGGTGGCCGCAGAACAGCAAGTCGCCGGAGGAGAGCACGACGCGTACGTAGGCCTGCGCGCCACAGCGGTCGCAGCGGTCGGCAGCGGTCAGGGTCGGGGACGGGGCTGGGGGTGTCACGGTTCCGGTCACAGACCTAGAACACCACACTTCGAGCCAACGTTCCCACTCGAAAGGATGATGGGCGGCGTGTCGTCACCTACCGAAGTCCCCGGTCCGCTGACCGGTCTGCTCGTCGCCGACTTTTCCCGGGTGCTCGCCGGGCCGTTCGCCTCGATGATGCTCGCCGACCTCGGCGCCCGGGTCGTGAAGGTCGAGGTGCCCGGTGGCGGCGACGACTCGCGTGGCTACGGGCCCTTCCTGGATGGCCGGTCGCTCTACTTCGCCCGGGTCAACCGCGGCAAGGAGTCGGTCGCGCTCGACCTGAAAGACCCGGCCGACCGCCTGCTTGCCGTCGAGCTCGTGACGCGGGCTGATGTCGTCGTCGAGAACTACCGGCCCGGGGTCATGGAGCGGCTCGGCCTGGGCTGGCCGGCGTTGCGGACGGTCAACCCACGGCTGGTCTACTGCTCGATCAGCGGTTTCGGCCAGACCGGCCCGTGGTCGCTGCGTCCGGCGTACGACGCGGTCGTGCAGGGCATGAGTGGGTTGATGTCGGCGACCGGCGCGGCCGACGGGCCACCGACCAAACCGGGGATCCCGGTGGCGGATCTGGCGGCTGGGCTCTACGCGTTCGGTGGGATCACCACTGCATTGCTCGGCCGGGACCGCACCGGCCACGGCACCCAACTGGACATCGCGATGTACGACGCGACGGTCTCGCTGCTGGAGGGCGCGGCGCTGTCCTACCTGGCGACGGGGATCGATCCGGGCCGGATCGGCAACGCGCACTTTTCCATCGCGCCGTTCGACACGTTCTCCTGCGCGGACCGGGATATCACGGTCTGCGCGGCCAACGACGTGCTGTTCGGCGCCCTGGTGACCGCGCTCGGGCTGCCGCCGTTGCTCACTGACCCCCGCTTCGCCAGCAACGCCGCCCGGCACGAGGCCAGGGTCGCCCTCAAAGCCGCCCTCGAGGGGGCGCTGCGGACCCGGCCGGCGGCGGTCTGGCTCGACGTGCTCACGGAGGCCGGGGTGCCGTGCGGACCGATTAGGAACGTGGCGGAGGCGGTCGGGTCGCCGCAGACGGCCGCCCGCAACATGGTCGTCGACGCCGGCGGCCTGCCGGTGCCGGGCAACCCCGTCAAGCTCTCGGCCTGGGCAGACCCGCCGACCCGCCGGACGGCGCCCGGGCTCGACGAGCACGGCCCGGCGGTCCGCGCGGAGCTGGCGGCGCCGCGCCCCCTCCAGGTCGCAGCACCTTTCCTTCCCCGGGCCGGCCGATCTTGACGATCTGGCCGCCCCGGGCGGCGTGTCGGCGACAACATCGTCAAGATCGGCCAGGTGTGCCGGCCTTCAGTGGCGGCCGGTGAAGCCGAACAGCGCCGCCCGCTCGGCGAAGTGCCGGTCCGAGGAAATGATCGTTGAGGTGTTCGCAGCGCGCGCGGCGAGTCCCTGCCTGACCTGGGTGCAGGACTCGCCGAAGGTGCGGTAGCCCGGCTCGGTCACCAACCAGACGGTGTGTCCACCGGCCCGGCGCAGGACCTCCTGGACGAACGCGGTCGGGGAGGCGGCGGCGTTGCGCCTCGCGTAGTCGACCCAGTCGACCCGGTCGGGCCCGGCGAGGGTGGGGTAGACGACGGCGGCGGAGCCGGCGGGCAGCAGGTCGGCCAGTGCCGGCCCGAGCTGGTCGGGGCACATCACGACCAGGTCGCCGGGGGCCAGCCGCGTCCGAAGGGCGGCGGCCACCTGGCCGGCCTGGGTCTTGCGGTCGTCGAACGGGTTGCCGACGCTGCCGAGCAGCCCCAGCCCGACGGTGAGGCAGGTCAGTGCGTGGCGGGTGCGGCCGGCCAGCACCCGCAGACCGAGCGCGCCCAGGACCAGCGCGGGGACGAGCGCGATCGAGCTGTAGCGCGGCGCATAGCCGGCGTGCACCACCTGGCCGATCAGTAGGCCGAGCAGCAGCGTGCCGGCCGCCAGCAGCGCCAGGTCGCCCGCGGTCCGGTCCCGGGGGCGGGCCAGCAGGACGCCGGCTGCCGTCGTACGGCCGAACAGGGCAAGGGCGAACAGGGCCAGCAGCAGCAGTGATAGCACTTGTCCGCCGCCCGACGACCCGCCTGCCCACGCTGTCACCGTGTCCAGGGCGGAGGCCAGCGACGGTGCGGGCGCCCACGGGGTGCCGGTGTGCCGCACCTGGAACGCCAGGATCGGCAGCCAGGGCAGCACCAGCAGTGCGCCGGCCGCCTGCGCTGCCAGCAGCCGGTACAACCGACCTCGCAGCAGGACCGTCGCGAGCGCGACCATCAGGAACAGCGACCAGTAGTGGGTCAGCACGAGCGCCGCGCAGGTGACCGACACCCCCGCAAGCCGGCTCCAGCTCGGCCGCTCGGCCGCCCGGTGCAGCACGAGCCCGAGCAGGATGACCTCGAACACGACCAGGGCGTACATCCTGGCCTCGGTGGCGTAGTGCACGGCGAAGGGCGAGCTCGCCAGGAGCAGGACGGCCAGCCAGCCGGTCGTGCGATCGCGTAGCCGGCGACCCAGCAGCAAGACGGCCGGCAACGCCAGCAGCGCGAAGACGGTCGACAGCGCGCGGACAGCGTCGGCGGACTGACCGAAGATTGCCATCCAGCCGTGCAGCAGCAGGTAGTAGACCGGGGGGGCGCCATCGCGCCGCAACGCAGCCGGGATCTGGTCCAGCGGCAGGCGGGCGATGTGCACCGACAGGGCCTCGTCCAGCCACAGGCCGGAACGGGTCGTCAGCCGGGCCAGGACACCGAGCGCAACCGCGACCGCGACCGCAGCCGGCAGGATCTGGGAGCGGTGGCCCAGCTCCGTCCAGGTGCGGTCGCGCTCGTGGGTCTGCACCCCGTCAGGAGGCCCGCGTGTCCGGCATCGGATGGAACGGTGCCTCCCGGCCGGTCCGCCGCTCGGCCGGGCGGACCGCCGCGTCGTCGCCCGTCTTGCCGGTCTGCTCCTCGTGGTAGTCGTCTTCGACGTTGACCTCCCACACGTTGTGCGAGCCGCCCAGGATGTTCTTGGCGGTCAGCATTGCTGTGAGCATGCTGTGGTCCTGGTTGTTGTACTTGTGCATCCCGTTGCGCCCGACCGGATGGACGTTGGGTACCGCCTGGTCGAGCCACCGCCGGATGGTGTCGACGTGCCCGGCGTACGCCGCGTCGTACACCGGGTAGGCCTTGGGCTGACGCACCACGTGGCCGGCTTCGACCGCTCCGGCGTCAACGAGGCCAAGGGTTGCCAACTCGCGCTTGGCCATCGTGACGAGCTCGCTGTCGGTGGCCGTCCAGAGTTCGTCGCCCTCGTTCACGAAGTACTCGAGCCCCAGGCAGGTCCGGCCGTCTTTGACCAGGTGCGGCGACCACGACCCGAAGTTCTGGATCCGGCCGACCTTGACGTTCGGGGCGTGGATGTAGATCCAGTTGTCGGGGAAGCTGAACCGCTCCGGTACGACCAGCGCGACGGTCAGGAAGTCGCGGTACCGCAGGCCGCGAGCGGCGGCTCGGACACCCTCGGGGGCGGGCGGCTGCATTGCGAGGACCAGCTCGGATAGCGGCATCGAGGACACGACCGCGTCGCAGTCGTAGCGGGTCGAACCCCCCTCACTGACCGCGGTGACCGCGACCGCCCGGCCTCCCTCGTGATGCACCGTCTGCGCCCAGGTGTGCATCCGCACCTTGCCGCCCATCGCCTGCACCGCGTCGCGGCAGCGTTCCCACATCATCCCGGGGCCGAGCTTGGGATACTGGAATTCCTCGATCAGGCTCGCGACGTCCTTGCTGTTCTTCGACGGCAGCAGCGCCCGGACGACGGCCGTCATCAGCGACATGTTCTTGATCCGTTGCGCCGCCCAGTCGGCCTGGATCTCGGTCGCGGGCATCCCCCACACCTTCTCGGTGTAGGTCTTGAAAAAGATTCGGTAGAGCCGCCAGCCGAACCGCGCGGCAACCCAGCCCTCGAAGTTGGACTGGTCGGTCGGCGGACGGAGCCGGGCCAGGCCGTAACTCGCCATGCACCGGACCGCTTCGACGATTCCGAGGTTGCCCAAGGCGTTGCTCGCCTTGAGCGGGTAGTCGAACAGCTTGCCGTCGTAGAAGATCCGGCTCATCCGCGGCCGCATCAAGAAGTCCTCGTCCGGCAGGATCTCGTGCCAGAGCCGCTCGACCTCCGGCACCTTGGTGAAGAAGCGGTGCCCACCGATGTCGAACCGCCAGCCATCGCGCTCGACGGTCCGGCTGATGCCGCCGACCTCATCCGAGGCCTCGAGCACGGTCACCGGCGCACCGGCCTTCTCGAGCTCATAGGCAGCCGTGAGGCCGGCGGGGCCGGCACCGATCACCAGGGTGTGCGGGGCGGGATTCGGCACGCTTTCTCCATTCAAGGGGCTGACCACCTGGTGCCCCGGTCGCGCCGGGTCACTCCGAAGCATGCATGGCTTTGCCCGATGGTTACCCACCGAGGGCCCGGACGATGAGTCGGACCGTCCTGCGTTCGAGCTGGGGGGCCAGTTCGGTTTGCCCGCTGACCAGGCGGACGAACAACGGCCACACCGGCGGCGCGGCCCGCAGCACCCCGTGCACGGCGCCGGGATGGCGGGTGAACGCGGCGAGCGCCCGGCGCCCGGCGGCCAGTTCCGGACCCAGCAGGGCCTCCACGGCCCCGGCGTACGACGTCGGGTCGCTGGCGGCTGCATGACCCGCGAGCCGGCCGGACCGCAGCGCGAAGCTGATGCCCTCGCGGGTCCACGGCTCGAGCAACCCGGCTGCGTCGCCGGCGACCAGCACCCGACCGCGCCGCAGCGGTGACCCGACGGCGCGGACGCGGGTGAGGTGGCCGCCGTCCTCGAGCGCGGTCGACAGGTCCAAGCCGAGCGAGGCCACGAAACTGCGGTAGTAGTCCCGAACGGCCGCGCCGCGGGCCCGGTCGCCGATGACACCGACGGTGAGGGTGTCGCCTTTGGGGAATACCCAGCCGTAGGAGCCGGGCACCGGACCCCAGTCGAGCAGCACGTGGCCGGCCCAGTCGCTGCCCGGCGGGGTCGGTAGTTCAGCCTCGAGTCCGAGGTCGACCTGCTCGCAGACGACGCCGACGTGGGCCGCGGCCCGGCCCTGCGATCCGTCCGCGCCGACCACGGCGCGGGCCCGGAACGAGCCGTCACGCGTCGTCAGCCGGACGAGACCGGCCACCTCGTCGTACGCCATGACGGTGGTGGCTGTCTGCAGGACTGCGCCGGCCTCGACCGCGGCACCAACCAGGGCGGCGTCCAGCTCGGCTCGCAACACCATCGGCAGGAAGGCCGGGGCGGCCCGGCTGAACGGCCGCCGGCCGTTGTTGGTGAAGGTGATCCGGCCGACCTGCTCCCTGGCGAGTGGCCTGAGGTCGAGACCGGCCTCGATGACCGCCGCCTGTGAGGCGCCGATCAGCCCGCCGCCGCAGCGTTTGTAGCGGGGGACCTGCTCGCGTTCGAGCAGCAGCGTGCGGGCCCCCGCGGTGGCTGCGGCGCGGGCCGCAGCAGCGCCGGCCGGGCCGGCCCCGACGACCACGACGTCCCAGGTCTGCTGACTCACCTGCGCAGCGTGCCGGGGATTTCGACGTGGCGCGATCGGAGGTCCTCGCCCAGGCCCTTGGCTGCTGGGTCGATGCCCGTGCCGGCTGCCGAACCTTCCCTGAGCAGTCCGACGACGACCTCGACACCCGAAGTTCGGGCAATCGGTGGCGCTGGACCTCCAGCGGACGCCCTACGCGGCGGCCTGCAGCGAGGCCGCGTCCCCCACCCGCCGAGGTAGGCGTTGGCTGTCAGCGCAGTGATCATCACAGTGGTCAAGGACTGACGCGAGTCATCCGCAGTGGGTGACTGACCTGCTCGCACTCCGGTGGGTGGGACATCACGCTGGTTGGTTCAGGCGGTTGCCAGACTGACGCGCCGTCAGGGGATGAGCCGTGGGTTTCACGGGCCGCGCCGCCGCCGACTGGTAGGCGCAGCTTGCGCCGGGACTGGTCGCCGGCTATCGCTCGAGCTCCCACGGGACGGTCGCCTGCAGGACCGCCTCGGTCAGCGCGCCGCTGCGCAGGTGCGTGCCTTCCTGGTACGCCGGGTCGGCGACCATCTGCGAGAAGCTCCGCCGGTCCGGGTAGCGCACCACCAGCACGGCGTCCCACGCCTGGCCGGGTTCGGCGACCAGGGTGGTCGACCCTGTCCCGACGTACAGCACCTCGGCGCCGAACCGCGCGCTGTGCCCGCGAAAGTGGGTGAGGTAGGCGGCATAGCGCTCGCGACCGCCGGCCGGCTCGAACCGCAGCAGGTTGAGCATCACGACCGGCCCGCCGGGGTCCTCGGTCAGATAGCGCTTGAGGTCTTTGCCAGCCGGGTCGATCACGGGAGCTCCTGTGAGAGGTTGCGGGGATGACGGCATTCGCGGACTTCCAGAACGAGGTCTACCTCAAGGGACTGTTCGGCGAACAGCCGACCCTGCCCTTCGGCTGGAGCGAGCTGCAGGCTGCGGCCGAGCAGGTCATGACGCCGGGCGCGGTCGGCTACGTCAGCGGTGGCGCCGGCGGCGAGGAGACCATGCGGGCCAACCGGGAGGCGTTCGACCGGTGGCGGCTGGTGCCGCGGATGCTGCGCGGGATCCCGGCGCAGCGCGACCTTTCGACGACGGTCCTCGGCACCGCGATGCCGGCGCCGGTGATGCTCGCCCCGGTCGGGGTGCTGTCTATCGTGCATACCGATGCAGAGCGGGCGGTCGCCCGCGCAGCCGCGACGCTCGGGCTGGCAATGGTGGTGTCGACGGCCTCCTCGACCTCGATGGAGGACCTGCAGACCGAATTGGCGGGATCGCCTGCGTGGTACCAGCTCTACTGGCCCAAGGACCGCGACGTCGCTGCGTCGCTGGTGGCGCGCGCTCAGGCCGGTCGCTACACCGCACTGGTCGTGACCCTCGACACCTGGCAGCTGGGTTGGCGTCCGCGCGATCTCTCCGCGGCCTACCTGCCGTTCCTGCGCGGTGAGGGGATCGCCAACTACCTGTCCGATCCGGCGTTCCGAGCCGGCCTCGTTTCGCCGCCTGAGCAGGACCCGAACGCCGCGGTGCTGCATTTTCTGGCGATGTTCAACAACCCGGCGCTGACCTGGGACGACCTGGGCTGGCTGCAGTCCCAGACGACCCTGCCGATCGTGCTCAAGGGGCTGCAGCAC
>JAYUMN010000035.1:0-4186 GCA_043762595.1 Frankiales bacterium | reverse complement strand
CGGCCACTACCGTTCGGGTCATGCCAACGCGCCCGGCCGTCGGGCCCGGCCGGGCGGCGCCCACCACCGAGCTCCGGGACGCGCTGACGTGGACCACGGTGGTCTTGCTCGGGCTGGCGGTTTCGGCGGCCTTCGTCGGGCTGGGCCTGCACCTCGGGACGGCCTCGGCCCCGTTCACCGGTGCCTACCGGACCAAGGTGGTGGTCGGCAGTGTCCTTGGACCAATCGTGGCTGCCGTGGTGCTCCAGGCGGTACGCCGGGGCGTGCACGAGCGACTGGGTTGGCCGGCCCTGCTCGTGGGCGGCTGGCTCGCGGCGCTGCTGTGGTCATTGGCTCTGGCCGTCGTCGATGGAGGCAACGGCCTGGCCCGGCCGGTCGCCGACCCGACGGAATACCTGGTGGACGCCCGGGGCCTGCAGCACCCGGCAGCCTTCGTACGCACCTTTGTGGCGCGGTCCCTGCAGCACACCGTCGCGACCCGGCAGCATCCGCCGGGACCGGTGCTGCTGCTCTGGGCGATCCGGCCACTGGGCCTGGTCCGTCCGACGGCGATCGGGATCGCCATCACAGTGGTCGGCGCGCTCGTGGTGCCGCTGGTCGCGATGAGTGTCCGGCCGATCTGCGGCGAGCTGGCGGCGCGCCGGCTCGTCCCAATCCTTGCGCTGGCCCCCTGGGCGGTCTGGACGGCGGTGTCGATGGACGCCGTCACCAGCACCTTGTGCGCAGCCTCGATCTGCTGCGGGGTGCAGGCGGCCATCCCGCATCGGTCCCGCTGGTGGGCCGCTGCGGCCGGTCTGCTGCTCGGCAGCGCAGCCCTGTTCTCCTACTCCGCGGTGTGGCTGGCGGCCACCCTGATCGCGGTCTGGTTCGTCCGGCGCCGGCCGGTGCTCAACGTCCTCGCCGGGTCCGCCGCGTTGGTGCCACTTGGGCTGGCCCGGGTGGCCGGGTTCGTTTGGCCGGACGGGCTGAACGCAGCCCAGGTCGACTTCTCCACCCGGATCGGGCCGCAACGGTCGTGGATCCTGTGGACGCCACTGGACCTGCTGATCCTGGTGATCGCGTGCGGTCCGGCGCTCATACCGGCGATCAGGCGGTCCCGGCTGACACCGGGCTGGCCGTTCGTCGTGGGCGCAGCACTCGGTGTCGGCTTCGCCCTGCTCAGCGGGCTGTCCCGCGGCGAGGTCGAGCGATCCTGGTTGCCGTTCTTCCCCTGGCTGCTCGTCCCTGCCGTCGCACCGGAGTCGGCCGGCGCCGAACCGGGTCGCACCCCGGTGCTGCTGGTCGGGCTCGGCGCCGCCGTGGGCGTCGTGATCGAGGCAGTGCTGCTGACGGCCTGGTGACTGCCACCCGCCAGGATGGTCCGGTGCCCCGGACCCGTGCGTTTCTCATCCTCGCCCTGCTCGCCGCTGCCTGCTCGACCGGCACCGCAACCACCACCAGGCCCCCGCAGATCCCCGAGGCGTCGGCCGCCGCCGGCCCCGTCAGCAAAGCCACCCTGCAGGCGGCCCTGCTCCTGCCGGCGCAGCTGCCGCAGGCGGCAAACATCCGCAGCTACGCCGATCCGGGGCTGATCCGGCAGGGTGACCCGCGGCTCTCGCTGTGCCGGCCGATCGGTCCGGCCGCACCGCACGAGGTCGCCAACGTGCTCGCCAAACCCGACACACCCGGCCAGGCAGTCATCTTCGAGGTCGTCAACGCCTACGCCGATGCCGCGGCCGCGCGCGCCGCCTGGGCCGGTGACCTTGCCGCGGCAACCACCTGCCCGGCGTACGACGTAGGTGGGTCGAAGGTGCGGCTCACGGACCTCGGTCCGGTGGCCGTGCCGGGCCCGGCGCGCGCCTTCCACTACCGCCTCCGCACCCCGGAGGTGGTGACCGGCGACGCACGGACCGTGGCAGTCAAGGGGGCCTGGACCGTCCTGCTGAGCGGCTACGGCAAGCCGGCGGACGGGCGCGAGATGCTCGCCTACCAGGCGGCGCTCATGGTGAGCGCGTTGGCGAGACTTCCTGAGCAGTAGCCGAAGCGGACTGCAGTCGCGCCATCAGGTCCTGGAGGCTGGCGCGCGCGCCGTGCTGCCGTAGCCCGGCGAGGGTCACCCGGTAGGCCTCGACAAACCTGCTGTCGTCGACCAGCTCGCCGAACACGGCGCGTTGGTCGACGAAGGCGAGCGGCTCCGACCGCGAGCGGGCGGCGGCGGCCATCAGCGGCTCGCGTAGCCGGTCGACGACCACGATCGCCCGGCCTGACTCATCGACACCCTCGTTGTAGCGGGTCCAACCGGCGACAACGGCCACCGCGCACTCGATCGGGCCGCCGGCGGCCAGGTTGTGGCGCAACACCGGCAGCAGCCACTTGGGGATTCGGTCGGAGCCCTCGGCGCACAACCGGGCGACGGTGTCGCGCACCTCGCTGTTGGAGAACCGCTCGATCAGCTGGTGCTTGTAGCGCTCGAGGTCCACCCCGGGAACGGCGGCGAGCGTCGGGGTGGCCTCCCGATCCATGTAGGCCAGCAGGAAGGAGGCGAACAGCGGGTCCTGGCAGGCCTCGTGCACCAGCCGGTAACCGCTGAGGTAGCCCAGATAGCACAGCGCCTGGTGGCTGGCGTTGAGCAGCCGGAGCTTCATCAGCTCATACGGCTCGACGTCGTGCACCAACTGCACGCCGGCGTCCTCAAGTGGCGGTCGACCCATCGAAAACGAGTCCTCCAGGACCCACTGTGTGAACGGCTCGCACATCACCGGCCACCGGTCGTCGATCCCGAACCGGCGGGCCACCTCGGCCCGGTCCTCATCGGTCGTGACCGGTGTGATCCGGTCCACCATGGAGTTGGGGAAGCGCACCTCGCGCCGGACCCATTCGCCCAGCGCCGGGTCGCGCATCGTGGCGTACGCCGAGAAGCTGCGGCGCGCGACATCACCGTTGCCCTGAATGTTGTCGCAGGACATCACCGTGAACGGCGGCACCCCGCCCGCCCGGCGGCGCACCAGCGCCTCGGTCACTAGCCCGAACACCGTCGCCGGCGCGGCGCCCGACTCGAGGTCACGCAGGACCGCCGGGTCGTGGCTGAGGAAGGCTCCGTCAACGCTGTCGATGTTGTAGCCACCCTCGGTGACGGTCAGCGACACGATGCGGGTGGCCGGGTCGGTGAGCTTGGCAAGGACCGCCTCGGGGTCGTCCGGGGCAAACAGGTACTCGACGATCGAACCGATGACCCGCGGCTCGTAGGTGCCGTCGGCGTGCTTGACGACCAGCGTGAACAGGCCATCCTGCGCATCGAGGGCTTGCTGCATCCGGCGGTCGGACGCCAGCACGCCGACGCCGCAAATCCCCCAGTCGAGTGCTCGCCCGGTGTTCATCAGGGCGTCGACATACATCGCCTGGTGCGCCCGGTGGAAGCCACCGACCCCGAAGTGGACAATGCCGGTTCGGACGCGCCGACGGTCGTAGCTCGGGACCGGTACCTGGGCGCCGAGCTCCGGCAGGGCCAGCGAGCTCAGGGTGGACATAGGTCGTCCTCACGTCGGGCATGCTGGTTGATGGGACCCTCGAACAGGGGTCGGGGAGGGAGCACGGCGTGGCGTCGCTGGTAGCCGGAATCGACAGCTCGACCCAGTCGTGCAAGGTGGTCGTGCGCGACGCCGAGACCGGCCGGCTCGTGCGCGAAGGCCGAGCTGCGCACCCAGACGGGTCGGCGGTGCACCCCGATGTCTGGGAGCAGGCCCTGCGTACGGCGAGCGAGCAGGCGGGCGGGCTCGAGGACGTCGCGGCGGTCGCGGTGGGGGCTCAGCAGCACGGGATGGTGTGCCTTGCTGCCGACGGCCGCGTCGTCCGGCCAGCGTTGCTGTGGAACGACACGCGTTCTGCGGCGGCGGCGGCCGACCTCGTGACCGAACTCGGTGCCCGCGAGTGGGCGCTGGCCGTCGGGTCGGTGCCGGTGGCGTCGTTCACCGTCAGCAAGCTGCGCTGGCTGGCCGAGCACGAACCCGAGCAAGCCGGGCGCACCGCCGCGGTGTGCCTGCCGCACGACTGGCTGACCTGGCGACTCGGCGGGACCGGCGAGCTGGCCGCGCTGGTCACCGACCGCGGTTACGCAAGCGGGACGGGGTACTGGTCGCCGGCGACCGGCAGCTACCGGCCCGATCTGCTGCGCCGAGCGCTCGGCTTCGAGCCGCACCTGCCACGGGTG
>JAYUMN010000034.1:0-26591 GCA_043762595.1 Frankiales bacterium | reverse complement strand
GCCGGGCGCACCGCCGCGGTGTGCCTGCCGCACGACTGGCTGACCTGGCGACTCGGCGGGACCGGCGAGCTGGCCGCGCTGGTCACCGACCGCGGTGACGCAAGCGGGACGGGGTACTGGTCGCCGGCGACCGGCAGCTACCGGCCCGATCTGCTGCGCCGAGCGCTCGGCTTCGAGCCGCACCTGCCACGGGTGTTGGGGCCGGCCGAGCCGGCCGGGCACACCGCCGCCGGCGCCGTGCTCGGGCCCGGCACCGGTGACAACGCTGCCGCCGCACTGGGTCTGGGCGCGGTCCCCGGCGATGTGATCGTCTCGATCGGCACGTCGGGGGTGGTGTCTGCGGTCGCGCTGACCCCGGCCGCCGACCCAAGCGGGGCCGTCGCCGGTTTCGCAGACGCGACCGGGCACTTCCTGCCGCTGGTCTGCACGTTGAACGCCGCACGGGTCCTGGACGCGGCCGCCCGACTGCTCGGGGTCGACCACACCGAGCTGTCCCGGCTTGCCCTGTCCGCGCCGCCGGGAGCCGACGGGCTGGTCGTGGTCCCGTATCTCGACGGCGAGCGAACCCCGAACCGGCCCGACGCCACCGGCGCCGTGCACGGCTTGCGGCTGGACAGTGCCAACCCGGCCCATCTTGCCCGGGCGGTCGTCGAGGGCTTGCTTTGCGGGCTCGCCGACGGACTCGATGCCCTGGCGGCGCAGGGTGCGCGGATCGAGCGGGTGCTGCTGATCGGCGGCGGGGCCCGGTCGGAGGCCGTCCGCCGGATCGCCCCATCGGTGTTCGGCTGCCCCGTGCTCACCCCACCCGACGGCGAGTACGTCGCGGACGGTGCCGCCCGGCAAGCTGCCTGGGCACTCAGCGGCGCCGCCGAGCCGCCGGCGTGGGACCGCGCCGGGACACAGCGCTACGAGGCCGATCCCGTGCCTGCGGTGCGGGCACGGTACGCCGAGGCGCGCGATTTGACCGTGCCACGGCCCGGGGCCGGACGCGGCTGATGCGGCGCCGTTGTCAGCGGACACGGGGGGAACAGGCCCGCTGGGCGGCTCGGGCCAGGCGCTCGGTCACTTGACGGCACCGAGGGACAGACCCTGGACCAATTTGTCCTGCGCGGCGAACCCGGCCACCAGTACCGGCAACGACACAGCGGTCGCCGCAGCGCAGACCTTGGCCAAGAACAGCCCCTGGCTGGTCACGAAGCTGGTCAGGAATACCGGCGCGGTCTGCGCTGAGACACCCGTGAGCACGCGGGCAAAAAGCATCTCGTTCCAGCTGAAGATGAAGCAGATCAGTGAGGTGGCGGCGATCCCAGGGGCCGAGAGCGGGATCAGAATCGTCCGGAACAAGGTGATCAGCCCTGCGCCATCCAGCGACGCGGCCTCGACGATCTCGATCGGCACCTCGGCGAGGAAAGACCGCATCATCCAGACCGCGATCGGCAGGTTCATCGAGCTGTAGAGCACGACGAGCAACCAGATGTTGTCCAGCAGCCCGACCTTCTGCGCGATCAGATAGACCGGCAGCAGACCAGCGACCGCTGGCAGCATGCGGGTGGACAGGAAGAAAAACAGCACGTCCGTCCACTTCTTCACCGGCCGGATCGACAGGGCGTAGGCCGCCGGGATCGCCAGGGCGAGCACAATCAGAGTTGAGACGATGCTGGCGGTCGCGGAATTGATGAGCGGCGGCCAGGGGCTCGCACCGCTGGAGGCTCCGAAGAACTCGCGATAGCCCTGCAGGGTGAGCGTTGCGCCCAGCGACGGGGGGTTGGTGGCAGCGGCCGACTCGCTGTGCAGCGACGTCAGAACCATCCAGGCGACCGGCGCGAAGAACAGCAGACCCAGGATCCACGCCAACAGGCCCCAGCCCGCGCCGCCGGTCTGGCCCGGCGGCTTGCTGCCGCTGCGCACCCGGCTCGGGGTGGCGACCCGCGGCGGCGCCCCGGTGACGACGGCGGTGCTCATACCTTCTCCTCGCGCAGCAGACTGGAGACGACCCGGAGCGCGAAGGTCGCGATGACGATCGTGCCGAACACCACGATTACCCCGGCCGCCGAGGCCAGGCCGTAGTCATGTGCCTGGTAGAAGGTGTTGTAGATCGTGTACGGCAGGTTGGCGGTGCCCAGGCCACCCGAGGTGATGGTGAACACGGCGTCGAAGTTCTGGACCACATAGATCGACCCGAGCAGCGCAGCCAGCTCGAGGTACTGCCGCAGGTGCGGCAACGTCATGTAGCGGAAGATCTGCCAACTGTTCGCACCGTCCACGCGGGCCGCCTCGATGATGTCGAGCGGCCGGCCCTGCAGACCGGCGAGCAGGATCAGCATCATGAACGGCGTCCATTGCCAGATCAGCGAGGTCTCCACCGCGATCCGCGGGACGTTGCTGATCCAGTCCGGCTGCGGTGGGTGGCTCGACCCGAACAGCTTCCAGACCGCGTTCAGGGTGCCGTTGAGCAGGCCGTACTCGGGGTTGTAGAGCGCGTGTTTCCAGAGCAGCGCCGCCGCCACGGGGACCACCAGGAATGGCGCGATCAAAATGGTGCGCACGACCGCCCGGCCGCGGAAGGTCCGGTCGAGCAGCAAAGCGAGGCCCAGCCCGAACGCGAGGCTCACTATGACCACCGTGGCGGTCAGCAGGATCGTGGTGAGGATCGAGGTGCGCAACGCGGGGTCGGTGAACGCGGTCGTGTAGTTGCCGATCCCCTCGAAACCGCGGTTGGTCGGGTCCAACGCGTTCCAGCGCAGGAAGGAGATGATCAGGGTCGCCACGAACGGCAGCTGTGTCACCAGGATCATGAAGATCAGCGCCGGCATCAGCGGTGCCCGGGTCGCCCAGGCCGCTGCCCGCCGTGGACCACGCGGGACCTGCGAGCCCGGTACGGCGGCGGCCCGGCTCCCCGACCGTTTCGCTGCGACCTGCGCCGTGCTCATGGCGATCCCCGCTCCGGTCGGTCCTGCGGTGGGCGCCGGCAGGCCGCGATCTGGCGACCTGCCGGCTGGTGCGACCTACTTGCCCTGGTACTTCTTGGCGACCTTCTCGGCGAGCGGCTGGCTCTGGCTCAATGCCTTGGCGACCGAGATCTTGCCGGCGATCGCGGAGCTGATGAACTGCGAGACATCGGTGCCGAGCGCGGTGAACTCGGGGATGTCGACGAACTGGATCCCGATCGTTGGCCGCGGCTGCACGCCGGGGTTGCTCGGGTCGGCCGATTCGATCGAGGTCTGGGTCACCTTGGCGAAGGCCGAGGCGTCCTTGAGATATGCCGGGTTGCTATAGGTCGACGCCCGCTTGCCCGCGGGGACGCTGGACCAGCCGACCTTGGTGCCGACCAGGTTCTCGTATTCCTTGCCGGAGGCGAAGGCGATGAACTTGGCCGCGGCGTCCTGGCGCTTGCTGGCCTTCTGGATGCCCCAGGCCCAGCTGTAGAGCCAGCCCGAGCTGGCCGTCTTGACGACCGGGGCCATCACGTAGCCGAGCTTGCCCTTGACCGGGGAGTCGCTGCCCTCCAGCGAACCGGCCGCAGAGGTGGCGTCGTACCACATCGCGACCTTGGACTGCTCGAGGTTGTTCAGGCACTCGGCGAAGCCGGACTGCGGCGCCCCGGACTGGCCGTGTTTGCGCACCAGGTCGACGTAGAACTGGGTGGCCTGCTGGAACTCCGGGGCGTTGACCTGTGCCTTCCAGTCCTTGGTGAACCAGGTGCCACCGAAGGTGTTGACGACGGTGGTCAGCGGGGCCATGACCTCACCCCAACCAGGCAGGCCACGCAGGCAGATGCCCTTCATGCCGGGCTTGGCGCCGTCGAGCTTGGCGGCCAGGTCGGCGACCTGCTGCCAGGTCGGCTTCGCGGGCATCGTCAGGCCCTTTTCGGTGAAGATGTCCTTGCGATACATCAGGAAGGAGGACTCGCCGTAGAACGGCTCCCCGTAGACCTTGCCGTCGGCGCCGGTGAGCGACGCAGCCATCGGCTTGAGGATGTCGGCCTGGTCGAAGGCGGGGTCCGCGGTCACCTTGTCCAGCGGCGCGAGCCAGCCATTCTTGTTGTAGATCGGGATCTCGTAGTTGCTGACGGTCGCCACGTCGTACTGCCCGGCCTGGCTGGAGAACTCCTGACTGATCTTGTCCCGGACGTCGTTCTCGGGCAGCACCGTGTAGTTCACCTTGATGCCGGTCTTGGCAGTGAAGCCTTCCTGGGTGAGCTTCTGCAGTTGCAGCATCGGCGGGTTGTTCACCATCAGGACGTTGATCGACGTCGCGCCCTTGCCTGCGGCGGAGCCGCCGCCGCCACCACCACCGGCGCCAGAGCAGCCGGCCGCGAGCAGGCTCGTCACCACCAATCCGCCCAGGACGTAGGTACTCGATCGGCGCGGGGTCATCGGCATGACACGGTTCTCCTTGGTGGGGACAGCACCGGCACGAACGCTCAGATGAGCGCTAGCCTGCTCGGACTGCTTGGAGCATCCTGTTCCCGTACGGCATTGTCAATGCAACTCAGCTGCAATTGGGTCACGGAGGTCGCGGGTGTCCGAGGTCGTTGTCACCCGACCGGCCGAACTCGTCCTCACCGCATCGGTGGCCCGGCGCTTCTACCTGGAGAACAAGAGCAAGAGCGATATTGCGGTGGAGTTCGGCCTGAGCCGGTTCAAGGTGGCTCGGTTGCTCGATCAGGCCAGGGCGTCCGGTCTGGTGCGGATCGAGTTCGACCACCACGGTGACCTCGATCTGGAGTTGTCGAGCCGGCTGCAGACGAGGTACGGCCTGCAGCATGCGCTCGTGGTCGTCGCCCCCGACACCGACGAGACCGAGGTGCGCCGGCAGCTGGGTGAGGCGGCGGCCCTCCTACTGACCGAGGTCGTCACGGATCAGGACGTCCTCGGCCTGGCCTGGGCCCGCTCCCTGCTCGCCATTCCGCTCGCCCTCCGCAGCCTGGCTCGCTGCCCGGTCGTCCAGCTCACCGGAGCGCTCGACCGGGCCGCCCAGATGGACGACGGAGCAGTCGAACTCGTCCGCGGGGTCGCCCGGGTCGCCGCCGGTCCGGCGCACTTCTTCTACGCGCCGATGATCCTGCCCGACGAGGCCACCGCGGCGGTGCTGCGCCGCCAACGCGACGTCGCACAGACGATGGAGCAGTACCCACGACTGACCAAAGCGGTGCTCGGCATCGGGTCATGGCAGCCCGGCCGGTCAACCGTTGTCGACGCGATCGGGGTGGCGGCCTGGCGTGAACTCCACGCGCGTGGCGCGTGCGCCGAGCTCTCCGGCATCCAGATCGATGCCGACGGCCGGCCGGTGCACTCCGAGCTTCGGGACCGGATCATCGGCATCTCGTGCAGCGAGCTGGCGGCCATCCCGGAGGTCATTGCCGTTGTCTCGGGCGCCGACAAGGTCGACGCCGTCCGCGCCGCGATGGCCGGCGGACTGGTGCACAGTTTGGTGGTCCACGCCCCATTGGCCAGAGCGCTGCTGCAGCACCGCTGATGCGCGGTGGTCAGCCCAGCAGCCACAGTGCCGTCTCGGCCGGCACGACCCCCTCGGCGGGGGGCGTGCTGCCGGAGGTGAGCGCCAGCGCCCCGGTCGCCTCGGGTACGACGACCGCGGCCGGCCCGGTGTTCAGCACGCACCGCAGGCTGCGGCCGTCGGCGAGGACCCGCCGAAAGGCCAGGACCCGTCCGGGCGCGTCGAGCCAGCAGACCTCCCGAGCGAGCCCGGCGCGCAGCTCCCGCCGCAGTGCGAGGGCCTGACGGTAGAACGCCAGCATCGAGTCAGCGTCGGCGTCCTGCGCCTCGACGCTGCGGGCAGCAGCGCCGGCGCCGAACGGCAACCAAGGGGTCCCTGTCGTCCAGCCGTGGTTCGGCTCCTGCACGGTCCAGGGGATCGGGGTGCGGCTCCCGTCCCGGCCGATGAATTGGCCTCCCGATCGCAGCCACATCGGGTCCTGGCGCTGCGCCTCCGGCACGTCGCTCTGCTCCAGCCCGAGTTCCTCGCCCTGATAGAGGTACGGCGCGCCGGGCAGGGCCAACAGCGTCGCGGTGGCTGCTCGGGCCCTGCGCTGACCGGCCGCTCCCCCGCCGTACCGGGTGGGATGGCGGATGACGTCGTGGTTGGACAGAACCCACGTCGGTGACGCCCCCTCAATCGAGAATGCCTGCAGGGCCTGCTGGATGACCGCCTTCCAGTGATCGGCATCGAACGGCGCCGCGACCAGGACGAAGTTGAAAGACTGGTGCAGGCGCTCGGGCCCGACATAGCGCGCGACCTTGTCGAGGTCGTCGAGGAAGACCTCGCCGACCATGACCCGATCGTCGTAGGAGTCGGTGATCTCACGCCAGCGGCGAAAGACTTCGACAACCTCCGGCTGGTCCCAGGCGTGCGGCATCCAACTGGCATGGAACAACTCGGCGCCAGGTTCGATCGGTCCGTGCGGCGGGTTGTCGCGCAGCGTCCGGTCCTTGTACAGGCCGTGCGCCACGTCGATCCGGAAGCCATCAACCCCGCGATCGAGCCAATACCGCAGGATCTGTTCCCAGGCCTGGTGCACGGCGGGGTTGCGCCAATCCAGATCTGGCTGGCCCGCGTCGAACAGGTGCAGGTAGTAGTCGCCGGACGCCTCGTCCAAACTCCAGGCCGGGCCTCCGAACACCGACTCCCAATTGTTCGGCGGGCCGCCGCCCGGAGCCGGCGGACGGAAGATGTAGAAGGCCCGCTCGGGCGAGCTCGGATCGGCAAGTGCCTGGGTGAACCAGGCGTGGGCCGAGCTGGTGTGGTTCGGTACCAGGTCGACCAGCACCTTCATACCGAGCCGGTGCGCGTCGGCGAGCAGCCGGTCGAGGTCGGCCAGCGTGCCGAACAGCGGGTCGACGTCGGTGTGGTCGGCGACGTCGTAGCCGTGGTCGGCCATCGGCGAACGGTAGAACGGCGTGAGCCACAGCGCGTCGACGCCGAGGCCGGCCAAATAGGGCAGCCGGGCGCGGACGCCGGGCAGGTCACCAATCCCGTCCCCGTCGCTGTCGCTGAAACTGCGGACATAGACCTGGTAGACGACCCCGTCCTGCCACCACCTGCGCGCGCTGTTCACTGACAAACCCATCTCCTGCGGTGTACGGGTGGGATGCTGCGCCGGCGGCGGCCAAGGACGGCCCCCGGCGAGGAGGTCGGTGTGATCGCGGTCTGCGGCGAGGCGCTCGTCGATCTGGTGCCGACCGACGACACGGCGGCGATGTACGCGGCGCTGCCGGGTGGCAGCCCCGCCAACACCGCAGTTGCCCTGGCCCGGCTCGGCCTACCGACGCTGCTGCTGGCCCGCCTGTCGGACGACGGGTTCGGCCGACTGCTGCGCGCGCATCTGCAGGCCAACGGTGTCGACCTGACCCGGGCCGTGCCAGCCACCGAGCGCAGCACACTCGCGATCGTGTCGCTCGGCGCGGACGGCGCGGCGGCATATCGTTTCGACGTGTCGGGGACCGCCGACTGGCAGTGGACAGCGGCGGAGCTGGGGCCCCTCCCGACCGCGGTGCGGGCCATCCATGCCGGCTCGCTGGCGTTGGCTTTGGCGCCCGGATCGCTTGCCCTGGAGGCGTTCCTGGTTCGCGAGCGCCCGCGTTGCACGATCTCGGTGGATCCCAATCTGCGCCCCTCCCTGACACCCGACCTCGACGCCGTCCGCACGGCGGTGCAGCGTTGGCTGGCCATCGCCGACATCGTCAAGGCAAGCACCGAGGACCTCGAGCTGTTGCACCCGGGCGAGGACCCCATCGACGTCGCGCGACGCTGGGCGGCCGCCGGGCCGGCGGTCGTCGTTGTGACCTGCGCCGAGGCCGGCGCGTTCGGCGTCGTGCGCGGCGAAGTCATCCGGCGGCCGGCGGTGCCGACCATCGTCGTCGACACGGTCGGGGCCGGGGACACCTTCACTGCCGGCCTGCTCGAGCAGCTGGACCGGGCCGGGCAGCTCGGCGGCCGGCTGGACCACCTCACCACCGCCGACGTGGTGGCGGCCCTCGATCGGGGCTTGCGGGCGGCTGCAGTCACCTGCAGCCGCCCTGGCGCCGACCCGCCGTGGGCGGCCGAGCTGTAGCGGGGTCGGTCACCCCGCGACGCGCAGGCCCGTCGCGGCGTCGAACCAATGCAGCTGGTCGGGTACCGGCTGCAGGTGGACCGAGGTGCCGCGCTCGGGCGGCGACGTCGGATCGACCCGCGCGACGAGCAACAGCGGCTCGCCGTCCCGGCCCTCGACGCTGCCGTGCAGGAACGCGTCCGAGCCCAGCTCCTCGACCAGCTCGACGGTGACCGGGATGCCCGCGCCGTCGCCCACGACCTTGAGGTGTTCCGGCCGCATCCCGATACTCACCATGCCGTTGGACAGCTTGCCCTGGGCCTCCCGGGGCATCGGGACGTTGTAGGTGCCCAGGTGCACGCCGTCTCCGTCGACCGGCACATCGATGAGATTCATCGCGGGTGAACCAATGAAGCCGGCCACGAACTTGTTGGCCGGCCGGTCGTACATGGCGCGCGGCTTGTCGACCTGCTGAAGGATGCCGTCCTTGAGCACCGCGACGCGGTCCCCCATCGTCATGGCCTCGACCTGGTCGTGCGTGACGTACAGCGTGGTGACCGCCAGGCGGCGTTGCAGGGAGGCGATCTGGGTCCGGGTGGCCACCCGGAGCTTGGCGTCGAGATTGGACAACGGCTCATCCATGCAGAACACCTGCGGGCTCCGGACGATCGCCCGACCCATCGCCACCCGCTGCCGCTGACCGCCGGACAGCGCCTTGGGCTTGCGGTCGAGATAGTCGGTGAGATCCAGGATGGCAGCGGCTTCCCTGACTCGCTTGTCGATCTCGTCCTTCGGCCGCCCGGCGATCTTCAGTGCGAACCCCATGTTGGCGCCCACCGTCATGTGCGGGTAGAGCGCGTAGGTCTGGAAGACCATGGCGATGTCGCGGTCGCTTGGGTCGACATTGGAGACATCGCGCTCACCGATGCGGATCTGCCCACCGTCGACCGGTTCGAGCCCGGCGAGCATCCGCAGCGAGGTGGACTTGCCGCACCCCGAGGGTCCAACGAGCACGAGGAACTCGCCGTCACCGACCTCAAGGTCCAACGACTGCACCGCCGGGCGCTCGGCGCCTTCGTACTGACGGGTTGCCCCGTCGAACGTCACTGTCGCCATGCTGAGCCTTCTCTCCACCGGCAGGAACGTGCCGGACGATCCGAGTGGGAGACCGGCGGCGCCGGTCCTAACGACCGACGGTGGTGCGCCCGTCGGATCGAGCCGGAGCGACCATGTCCCCGCGCCAGGACAACCGTGGCCCGCCGCCCACCGGATCCGGCACACGTCGTTGCTCCGGCGCGCATGATGCGGCACACTCGCCGCCGATGCAAGCGTTTGCACCGTTGTCCAGGTCAGGAGGCGTGTCGTGCGAGCCCGCATCCAGGACGTTGCCCGGGCAGCCGGCGTCTCCACCGCGACGGTCTCCCGCTCCCTGCGCGGCCTACCCAACGTCAGCTCAGAGACCAGGACGGCCGTCAGCAAGGCGGCCCAGGACCTGGGCTATATCGTCAGTCACAGCGCCTCGACCCTGGCCAGCGGCCGGACCCTGACGGTCGCCGTCATCACCCCCTACGTCGGCCGCTGGTTCTTCGCGCAGGCGATCGAGGCGGTCGAGCGGGTCCTGCGAGCAAGTGGCTTCGACGCCCTGCTCGTCGGGGTCGGGCAGCCGAGCGACGGGGTCCGCCCGAGCTTCGAGCCGGAGACGTTGCGCGGGCGGGTGGACGCCGTCGTGGTGCTCACCGTGCCTCTCACCGGGCGCGAACTCGACGAGCTCCGCGCCCTCGAGATGCCCACCCTGTTCCTTGGCGCCGCAGTCGCCGGCGCCATGAGCGTGCGCATCGACGACGTCGCGGTCGGCCGCACCGCCACCCAGCACCTCCTCGAGCTCGGGCACCGCAAGATTGCGCACCTGGGTGGGGATCCCACCGAACCCCTGCACTTCAGCGCCCCCTCGGACCGGCGGGCCGGTTGGATGTCGGCGATGCGTGCCGCCGGCCTCGAGCCGGTCCCGGCGTACGACGTGCCGGGGCTGTTCACCGCCGACGGTGGCCGCGCTGCGATGGATCAGCTGCTCGATCTCGTCGACCCGCCGACCGGGGTCTTTGCCGACTCCGACGAGATGGCCCTTGGGGCGCTTGCTGCCATCCGCGCACGCGGCCTGCAGGTTCCCCAGGACGTCTCGGTGGTGGGGGTCGACGGACACGAGCTGGCCGGCATCGCCGGGCTGACGACGGTTGAGCAACCGGTCGACGCACAGGGCGCGCTGGCCGCCCGGATGGTGCTGCTCGCCGTCGCCGGGGACGACATCCACCGACACGAGCACGCGTTGCTGCCCGTGCGCCTGATCCGGCGCACCTCAACCGCAGCCCCCCGATCTTGAGCCCGACCAGCACGTTGTTACCGAAACGCAACCTTGTGACGCAGGCCACAGGGTTGCGCGTCCTGACCGCAAGCGCTTGCATAGGTGCCGCCTGGAGGCCGCACGGCGTCCACACCTGAGTCCGGGAGGACACCGCATGACAGCACGCCCGCACCGCTCCGGCCTCGCAGCCGCCGGCATCCTCGCCCTGGCCCTCACCGCATCCGCCTGCGGCACCGGCGGTGGCACCGGCGGCACGGCGGCCCAAACCAAGACCAACCCCAACGCCAGCAAGCCAGAATGCGTCCCATTTAAAGACTTCCAGGGCCACGGCGGCACCAGCGTCAGCATCTACACCTCGATCCTGGACACCGAGGCCGACAACTATGTCGCGTCGTTCAAGCCGTTCGAAGACTGCACCGGCATCAAGATCAACTACCAGGGCTCGAGTGAGTTCGAGGCCCAGCTCAACGTCAAGGTGGCCGGTGGCAACGCCCCCGACATCGCCTTCTTCCCGCAGCCCGGTCTGCTCCAGCGCTTCGCCAAGACCGGCAAACTGAAGGTCGCCCCGAAGAGCGACGAGGCCAACGTCGACGCCAACTGGAGCCCGGCCTGGAAGGGCTACGGATCCTCCGACGGCAAATTCTACGGCGCCCCGATGAGCGCGAACGTCAAATCCTTCGTGTGGTACTCCCCGAAGGAGTTCAAGGCCAAGGGCTACACGATCCCGACGACCTACGCCGACCTGCTCACCCTGTCGGACAAGATCGCCGCCTCGGGCCACAAGCCCTGGTGCGCCGGGGTCGAGTCCGGTGCGGCCACCGGCTGGACCGCGACGGACTGGCTCGAAGACCTCATGCTGCGCACAGCCGGGCCGGACGTGTACGACCAGTGGGTCGCCCACAAGATCCCGTTCAACGACCCCCAGGTCGCAAAGGCCCTCGACATGGTTGGCGGCATCTTGAAGAACAACAAGTACGTCAACGGCGGCTACGGGGACTACAAGAGCATCACCACAACTTCGTTCCAGAACGGTGGGCTGCCGATCCTGAAGGGCACCTGCAGCCTGCACCGGCAGGCGTCGTTCTACTCCAACCAGTGGCCCAAGGGCACCAAGATCGCGGTGGACGGGGACGTCTTCGCCTTCTACTTCCCGGTCATCGACCCGAGCAAGGGCAAGCCAATCGACGGTGGCGGGGAGTTCGTCGGGGCGTTCACCGACCGGCCCGAGGTGCAGGCCGTGCAGACCTTCCTGTCGACCGACACCTACGCCAACACCCGGGTGAAGCCCGGCGGCTGGCTGTCAGCCAACAAAAAGCTCGACGTCTCGCTGCTGCAGACCCCGATCGACAAGACGTCCGTCCAGATCCTCCAGGACCCGAAGGCGATCTTCCGGTTCGACGCCTCCGACCAGATGCCGGCCGCGGTCGGCTCCGGCTCAGAGTGGAAGGGGCTGACAGCCTGGCTGAGCGGCAAGGACACCAAAACCGTTCTCGATGAGATCGAGAAGTCCTGGCCGAAGTCCTGAGCTGACCCACCACCTGACCCCATCCGGTGCGGCGGGCACACCCCGCACCGGATGGGTCATCACAGCGACAGCGCAGCGTTGACCGTCCCGATCCCTTCCGCATAGATGGCGAGCCAGGCGTGGAGTACCAACCGAAGTTTTTGATGCTGCTGTACGCCGTCGTCGCGTTCATCGCGGTTATCGGTGTCATCCTGCTCGTCGTCGACCGCGCACCCAAGCGGGGTCGCGAGAAAGTGCAGCTCATCGCGTTCCTGGCCCCGGCGTTGATCCTGCTGACCATCGGCCTCGTCATCCCGGCGATCCGCACCACCGTGTTCTCGTTCAAGGGACCGGACGGCAGCAGCTTCATCGGCTTGGACAACTACCATTGGATGTTCACCGACTCAGGTAGCCGACGGATCCTGCTGAACACCCTGCTGTGGGTGGTGCTGGTGCCTACCGTGTCCGTCTCGATCGGGCTGCTCTACGCGATCGTGATCGACAAGGCGCGGGCCGAGAGTTTTGCCAAGGCGTTGGTCTTCATGCCGATGGCCATCTCCTTCGTCGGCGCCAGCATCATCTGGAAGCTCGTCTACGACTACCAGGGCGTCGGCAGCCAGATCGGCCTGCTGAACGCGATCTGGGTCGGCCTGGGCGGCAGCCCCCAGCGTTTCCTGACCAATCCACCCTGGAACACGCTGTTCCTCATCGTGATCATGGTCTGGATCCAGGCCGGCTTCGCGATGGTGATCCTGTCGGCCGCGATCAAGGCAATCTCCACCGACGTCGTCGAGGCGGCCCGTCTCGACGGCGTCAATGCCCGGCAGATGTTCCGAAACGTCACGCTGCCGAGCATCCGGCCGGCGGTGATCGTGGTCGTCACGACGATCACCATCGCCACACTGAAGGTGTTCGACATCGTCCGCACCGTCACCGGCGGCAACTTCGACACCAGCGTCGTCGCCAACGCCCTGTACGACCAAGCCTTCGTCTTCGGTGACGGCGGCAAGGGCTCGGCCCTGGCCGTGCTGCTGTTCATGCTGGTCCTGCCGGTCGTCATCTACCAAGTCCGCGTCCTACGAAGCCAGCGGGAGATCCGATGACCGCCGCGACCGCAACGACGCCCCCGGGCATCATCGCCGCACCTGCCACCGTCCGGCTGCCCAAGCGGGTCAAGCAGCGGCTCACCTCCCGCACGGCATCGGTGACCGCACTGGTCATCGCCATGCTGTGGACTGTGCCGACGCTGGGGTTGTTTATCTCCTCGCTCCGGCCGGCCAACGACATCCGAACCTCGGGCTGGTGGAATTTCTTCAGCCACCCGAGGCTGACCTTTGATAATTACCACGAGGTGCTGTTCAGCAAAACCCAAGGCTCTGGCCAGCTGTCCGGCTACTTCCTGAACTCGATCATCATCACCGTCCCGGTGGTGCTGTTCGCGGTCGCCCTCGCCGCGTTCGCGGCGTACGCCATCGCCTGGATCCCGTTCCGCGGGAAAGACTGGGTGTTCATCAGCATCTTCGCGCTGCAGATCGTGCCGCTGCAGATGGCGCTCGTGCCGCTGCTTCGGCTGTTCAACGAGGGCTTCAGCATCGGCCACACGCAGATCGTGCCGGCCCCCTCGCTGGTCGGGGCGCAGAAGTACGCCACGGTCTGGTTCGCCCACATCTGCTTCTCGCTGCCGATCGGCATCTTCCTCCTGCACAACTTCGTCAGTGAGCTGCCACGAGAGCTGATGGAGGCGGCCAAAGTCGACGGCGCCAGCCACGCCCGGATCTTCCGGCAGATCGTCCTACCGCTCATCGTGCCGGCGCTCGCGTCGTTCACGATCTTCCAGTTCCTCTGGGTCTGGAACGACCTGCTCGTCGCATTGATTTTTGCCGGTCCGGACGTCGCGCCACTCACCGTCCGGCTGGCCGAGCTCGCGGGCACCCGCGGTGAGGACTTCCAGCGGCTGACCGCCGGCGCGTTCATCTCGATCGCGGTGCCGGTCGCGGTGTTTTTGTCGCTGCAGCGCTACTTCGTGCGCGGCCTGCTCGCCGGCGGACTCAAGGGCTGATGTTGCTCCGGCTACGCCGGGCTACCTGCTCGGCGTACCAGTGGTAGGACGCCTTGGGGGTGCGGCGCAAGGTGCCGGATTCGACCGTCACCAGGCCAAAGGTCTGGGTGTAGCCCTGGGCCCACTCGAAGTTGTCCATCAGCGACCAGGCGAAGTAGTCGAGCACCGGCACGCCAGCGGCAATGGTCCGGTCCAGGGCGGCCAGATGCGCTTCGAGGTAGGCGATTCGGTCGTCGTCAACCACCGAGCCGTCGGCAGCGAGCACGTCGTCGGGGAACGACGCGCCGTTCTCGGTCACCCGCAGCGGCGTGCCGGGCAACCGGCGGGACACCTCGAGCAGCAGCTCCTCGAGGCCAGTTGCGTCGATCTCCCAGCCCATCGAGGTCAGCGGCGGCCGGGGCCAGAACGAGAACGGCGGCGCCCCGGGATAGGCGTCGACGTCCTGCCCGACCGCCGCGACCGCGCCGGCCGGCGGCCCGACCCGGATGGGCACGTAGTAGTTGACGCCGACCCAGTCCGCCGAGCCGCGCACCAGCTCGAGGTCACCGCCTCGCACCGTGGCTGAGAAGGCGTCCTGGAGCACCGCCGGATAGCTCCCGGCGGCGAGCGCGTCGAGCCACAGCCCGTTCTGGATCGCTTCAACCACCTCGACCGCGGCCGGGTCGGCGGTGGGCTCCGGCCGCACCGGGGCGAGGTTGAGCACGATGCCGACCTCGGTCCGCGGGTCGGCGTCATGCAGGGCCCGGGCGGCGAGCGCGTGTCCGAGCAGCTGGTGATGGGCAGTGGCGAAGGCGGCCGCCGGCTCCCGCCGGCCCGGGGCGAACATCCCGGAGGCGTAGCCGAGAAAGGCTGTGCACCAGGGCTCGTTCAACGTCGCCCAGGCCGAGACCCGGTCGCCGAGCCGGTCGTGCACCAACCCGGCGTACTCCGCGAAGCGCAGCGCAGTGTCCCGCTCCGGCCAGCCGCCAGCGTCCTGCAGGCCCTGCGGCAGGTCCCAGTGGAACAGCGTCGGGAACGGCCGCACCCCGGCGTCGAGCAGCGCGTCGACGAGCCGTTCGTAGTAGTCCAGGCCGCGCGGGTTGACCGGCCCGCTGCCGGTCGGCTGGACCCGGGGCCAGGCGATCGAGAACCGGTAGGCCGAGACGCCAAGACCTTGCAACAGCGCCAGGTCCTGTTCCAGCCGGTCGTAGGAGCCACACGCGACCGAGCCGTCTGAGCCGTCGACAACCCGGCCCGGCTCGGCGCAGAACACATCCCAGACCGACGGCCCGCGGCCATCGACCTCGACCGCCCCTTCGACCTGGTAGGCGGATGTGGCGACACCGAAGCCGAGGTCCATGCCAGGCACCCTAGGGCCTCGTGTCGGTAACCCGTGATCGCTTGGTGTCGCGGGAGAATGTGGCATGCCGGAGCCGTGGGACGCTGAGCAATCTGTGCTGATGGATCTCGATCCGGGCAGCGTGGGGTCGGTTCGGCCGCGATCCGCGGTGGAGAAGACCTTTCGCCGCTATGACCAGGACCAGCCGATGCTGCTTGCGCCGGACGTGCGGGACTGGCTGCCGGCCGAAGATCCGGCCCGGTGGGTGGATGACCTGGTTGAGCACGGGCTGGACCTTTCGCCGTTCTATGAGGACTACACCGAGGCGCGGGGTGCGCCGCCGTATGACCCTCGGCTGATGCTGAAGGTGCTGATCTACGGGTACTCCCACGGGATCACCTCGTCGCGGGAGTTGGAGCGACGCTGCCAGCATGACGTGGCTTTCATGTTCTTGACGGCTCAGGCGGCGCCGGACTTCGTGGTGATCAGCCGGTTCCGCAGGCGACACCTGCAGGCGTTCGAGGCATTGTTCACGCAGGCGCGTGGGTTGTGCGCGCAGGCCGGGCTGGTGTCGCTTTGCCACGTCGCGCTGGACGGCAGCAAGATCTGCGCGTCAGCGAGCCGGCATCGGGCGATGAGCTATGACCGGATGGTCCGGGCCGAGGGGGAGCTCGCTGCGGAGGTCGAGGCGTTGCTCGCCGACGCCGAACGCACCGACGCGGCCAAGGACGCGTTGCATGGTGACCGCCGGGGCGATGAGCTGCCTGCGGAGCTGGCTCGCAGGGAGGGCCGGTTGGCGGCGATCCAGAAGGCGAAGGCGGATCTGGAGGCTGAGTACGCAGCGAGGGCCCGGGTGAAGGCAGAGCAGACCGCGGCCAAGCAGGGTGCGGACGAAACCGAGCAGGCCGCGGCGGGTGAGCAGGCAGCAGCCGATGCGGTGGTGCCGCCGAAGGCGCAACGGTCCTTCACCGACCCGGACTCGCGGATCATGAAGACCTCGGACGGGTCCTTCCATTACTGCTACAACGCCCAGACCGTCGTGGATGAGAACTCCCAAGTTATCTTGAGCACCAAGCTGGTGCCCTCCGGTGCCGACAGCCCGGAACTGCCCGGGGCGTTGCGGGACCTGGCCGACTCATTACAGGCCGCCCGGATCGAACAGCTGCCGAAGACGTTGCTGGCCGACGCCGGATAGTTCAGCGAAGGAAACGTCGCGGCGGTCACCGAGGCAGGGATCGATCCGTTGATCGCGACGGGCCGGCAAAAGCACGGCCAGAAAGTCCCGGCGGCGCCAAGGGGGCAGATCTCGAAGGGCATGACGCCCAAGCAACTCATGACCCGCAAGCTGCACACCAAGAAGGGCAAGGCGGCCTACGCCCGACGCAAAGCGATCGTGGAACCAGCCTTCGGGCAGATGAAAGTCGCCCAGGACGCCGGCCGATTACGACTACGAGGTCTTGACAACGCCCAAGGTGAGTGGACCCTGCAGGCGTTCTGCCACAACGTCCGCAAACTCCGCAACAGCGGTTTCCGCTGGATCCCCACCCAGGCATTCAGCTAGACGCAGGAACCTGATCCTACGAAGGGACAGCGACCGCACCCCTCAGCGGTTTACCGGCAAGGAAGTCCGCCCAGCACCCAGCGGGGTCCTCAGCAAGCCCCCACAACCGGCGCCTCGGCCCGACCGCCGTCGCCGGGCGCCGCACCCGTTACCGACTCGGGGCCCTAGGGCTCCAGCGGGGCAACCAGCGCCTTCTCATCCGGCCGGTAGCGCAGCACGCTGTCGACGTAGCTGCCGACCGCCGTGCCGATGCCGACGTCGCGGCCGGCTGCCTCGGAGAGGTACCACCGGTGCACCAGCACCTCGTGGAAGACCTCGGCGGCGTCGAGCTTGCCGCGCAGCTCGGCGGGTAGCCGCTGCGCGACCGGCCGGAAGACCTTGACGAGCCAGTCGTGCGCGGAGATCTCCTCAGGCTCGTCGTTCTGGTCGGTCGCGACCCGGTAGGCGTCGAGGTCGTTGAGCAGCCGACGGGCCTGGTTCTCCTCGACATCCAGGCCGGTCAGTCGCAACAACCGGCGGCAGTGGTGCCCGGCGTCGACGACCTTGGGCTGGATCTGCACGCACTCGCCGTCGACCCCGGTGACGACCTCGAGCTCGGCGACGTCGAAGCCGAGGTCGTTCAGCCGGCGGATCCGTGCGTCGACCCGGTAGCGCTCGTCGACCTTGAACTCCTCCCGGGCGGTCAGCGCCGCCCAGAGTCCCTCGTAGCGGGCCTTGATGGTGTCGCCAATCGCCACCGGGTCGACCGTCTCCTCCAACAACCGGCCCGCCTGCAGGTCCATCAACTCACCGATGATGTTGGTGCGGGCCATCGACAGGTCGTAGCCCCGCTGGCCGTCGGAGAGGGTGTCCTGCTGCTCGGTCGTCTCGGCGTCGACCAGATAGGCCGCGAACGACCCGGCGTCGCGCCGAAACAGCGTGTTCGACAACGAACAGTCACCCCAGTAGAAGCCGGCCAGGTGCAGGCGGACGAGCAGCACCGCGAGCGCATCGAGCAACCGGAGCGCGGTCTCGGGCCGCAGGGTCTGCGAGAACAAGGCCCGGTAGGGCAGTGAGAACTCCAGGTGACGGGTGACGAGTGCCGTTTCCAGCTGGGCGCCGTCAGCGGCCTGCCGCCCGTCGACGAGGCCGACCACCTGCACCGACGGCACCGACGAACGCTCCAGCGCCCGCAACAGGGCGTATTCGCGATGGGCTGACCAGCTGCCGATCTCTTTCACCGCGTAGATGTGCTCATCGACGCGAACGAACCGCACGACGTGCCGCGAGATGCCCCTGGGCAACCCGACCAGTCGGCTCGCCGGCCAGCGCTCGAGCGGGATGTTCCACGGCAGGTCGACCAACCCCGGCTGGTCCGGGACCCCGGTCATCGTGAGCGCCACGCCCGGAGCCTGCCACTGCCGTGGCAACCTTGACCCTGTGACGACGAACGACGTGCTGGGCGGACCCGGCCGTGACACGCCCCGTAGGGTGCCGCGCCGGTTGCTGGCGGTCCTGGCCGTGCTCGCGGCGCTGGCCTGGAGTGGCGACCGGTGGGCCCAGGCCCGCGAGCTCGATCGGCTCGTCACCGCCGCACGGATGACCGAGGTCGTTGTCGACGCCTCCGCCGAGAGCCTGAGCTCGCTGCAGGAATACCAGTCAGCAGCGCTCGGCGGACCGGGCTCGCCGGCGTTGCGCGCCTCCCTGCTCGGCAATCTCGGCCACGACGCGGCGCGCTGGACACCCCAGGTCGACGAGCGGCGGCGGGCCGTGGCCGCGGTCTCGGTGCTGCCGTGGCACGCTGGCCTGCGGCGGGCCCGAGCCGCCTACCTCGCGCGGGTGCGGAGCTGGTCGCAGTACCTGTCCCAGGTGCAACTCGACCCCGCGCAACGGCGAGGCCGGCGACCAGATCTGCGACACGACCGCGACACCGCAGCTGACGCCCTCGCCGCAATCGCCGGTGACCGGCGTGACGTCGCACGGCTCACCACTGCGCTGCGCGGCGGGGGGTAGGGGCGCCGAGCCATACTGCGCGCACCAAGGGCAGGAGCGTTCATGGCCAAGCGCACGGCAGCGAGCGGATCCAAGACCGCCGACCCGCCGCGGCTGGATCGAGCGACCTACAACCAGGAGTTGTTCCGCTTACAGGCCCAGCTGGTCACGATGCAGGAGTGGGTGCGCAGCTCGGGCGCGCGAATCGTGGTGATCTTCGAGGGGCGGGACGCCGCCGGCAAGGGCAGCGCGATCAAGCGGGTCAGCGAGTATCTCAATCCGCGGGTCGCTCGAATCGTGGCGCTCCCGGCCCCCACCGAGCGACAGCGACACCAGTGGTACTTCCAGCGCTACATCCAGGACCTGCCGGCAGCCGGTGAGATCGTCCTGATGGACCGGTCCTGGTACAACCGCGGCGGCGTCGAACACGTCATGGGCTTTTGCACCCCCGAGGAGCACAAGCGGTTCCTGGCCCAGTGCCCGGTCTTCGAACGGCTGCTGGTCGAGGACGGCATTCTGCTGCGCAAGTACTGGTTCTCGGTCAGCAACGAGGAGCAGGAACGCCGATTCCGGGCCCGCCTCGACGACCCGATGCGAGCCTGGAAGCTGTCCCCGATGGATCTGGAGTCGATCCGGCGCTGGGAGGACTACTCACGGGCCAAGGACGAGATGTTCGTCCAGACCGACACCGCCGCGTCACCGTGGTTCGTGGTCGAAGCCGAGGACAAGCGGCGGGCCCGGATCAACATGATCGCCCACCTGCTGTCGACCATCGCCTACCAGGCGGTGCAACACGCCCCACTCACCCTGCCCACCCGGCCCACGGCGGTCAGCTACGTCCGGCCACCCCGGGAGCTCTACCAATCCGTGCCCGACCACGCCGCCACCCTGTCCGGGGCGGGCGCCTGACGTTGCCGGTTCAGGCCAGCGCCACCAGATCGGCCAACTCGTCGGACCACTGGTCCTCGACCCCGTCGGGCAGCAACAGCACCTTGTCGGGTTCCAGGGCGCGCACCGCCCCCTCGTCGTGTGTCACGAGGACCACTGCCCCGGCGTACGACGTGAGGGCGGCCAGGACCTCCTCGCGGCTGGCCGGATCGAGGTTGTTGGTCGGTTCGTCGAGCAGCAGGACGTTGGCGCCGCTGACCACAAGGGTGGCGAGGGCCAGCCGGGTCTTCTCGCCACCGGACAGCGTGCCGGCGCTCTGGTGCACGACGTCGCCGCTGAACAGAAACGACCCGAGCACCCGGCGGGCCTCGGGTTCGGGCAGGTCAGGAGCGGCGCTGCGCATGTTCTCCAGCACGGTGCGGTCGGTGTCCAGGGTGTCGTGCTCCTGGGCGTAGTAGCCGAGCCGGCAGCCGTGCCCGGGCAGCACCTCGCCGGTGTCGGGCGGCTCGGTACCCGACAGCAGCTTGAGCAGGGTCGTCTTGCCGGCGCCGTTGAGGCCGAGCACGACGACCCGGGCGCCCCGGTCGATGGCAAGGTCGACATCGGTGAAGATCTCGAGCGAGCCGTAGGACTTACTGAGCTCCCTGGCAGTCAGCGGAGTCTTGCCGCACGGCGCCGGCTCAGGGAAGCGCAGCTTGGCCACCCGGTCCTGGGCGCGCACCCCCTCCAGGCCGGACAGCAGCCGCTCAGCCCGTTTGGCCATGCCCTGCGCCGCTTTGGCCTTGGTGGCCTTGGCGCGCATCTTGTCGGCCTGCGCCATCAGCACCCCGGCCTGCTTCTCGGCGTTGGCCCGCTCACGCTTGCGACGCTTCTCGTCGGTCTCGCGCTGCTGGAGGTAGGTCTTCCAGCCGACGTTGTACTGGTCGAGCTCGGCCCGGTTGGCGTCGAGGTGGAAGACCTTGTTCACGACCGCGTCGAGCAACTCGACGTCGTGGCTGATGACGACCAGGCCACCCTTGTGCTTTTTGAGGAACTCGCGGAGCCAACCGATCGAGTCGGCGTCCAGATGGTTGGTTGGCTCGTCCAACAGCAGGGTCGTCGCCCCGCTGAACAGGATCCGGGCCAGCTCGATGCGGCGGCGCTGGCCACCGGACAGCGTGCCGATCCGCTGCTCCAGGGCGCGGGTCGGCAGCCCGAGGTTGCTGCAGATGCGGGCCGCCTCGGCCTCGGCGCCGTAGCCGTCCAGGGCCGTGAAGCGCTCCTCGAGCCGGCCGTAGCGCGCCAGTACCTCAACGTCGTCGGGTTGTTCGGCCATCTGCACCTGGAGCTTCTCCAT
This sequence comes from Frankiales bacterium, assembly GCA_043762595.1. GTDB lineage: Bacteria > Actinomycetota > Actinomycetes > Mycobacteriales > SCTD01 > JAYSQK01. Next base: position 5,545 of record JAYUMN010000034.1, on the reverse strand, counting down.
GCCCCGGACGAGCTCGTCCAGGCCACGGGCCGACAGGACGCGGTCACGAGCCAGCACGTCGAGGTCGCCGGTGCGCGGGTCCTGCGGTAGGTAACCGACGTCACCCGTCCTGGCGATCGCACCGGCCGCCGGCAGGGTTTCGCCGGCGAGGGTCCGGGTCAGCGTCGTCTTGCCGGCGCCGTTGCGGCCGACGAGCCCGATCCGGTCACCCGGCTGCACCCGGAAGGTGACCCCGGTCAGAAGCGCCCGCGCCCCGGCGCGCAGCTCCAGGTCGGTGATGGTGATCATCGGCGGGATTCCTCAGGGGACGACGGGGCAGGCAGCGAGCAGACAGCCGCCGGCTCAGGACGTCGACAAGCGCATCGCCTCAGGGTACGCGGTTGGTAGCGGGGCAGACCCATCGGCGACCAGCACGGCAAGCCGGCTGCCCGCGACGCGCGCACCCGCGAGCAGGGGCAAGACCGATCGGATTCACTTACTGGGCCCCAGACTGCGACGATCCAGACGTCCCGGGAAGGGCCACACTCCCGACCGAGGGGCCCGCGACAGGGACCTTCGACCTCGAGTGCTTCAGCTCCAGGGACACGACCGGCCTGCCACAGTTCTTGATGGGCATGCACAAGGTCGTCGTCATCCGCTGGTCCGGCGGATCAGACGTTGAAACCCAGGGCACGAAGCTGCTCGCGTCCGTCGTCGGTAATTTTGTCCGGGCCCCACGGTGGCATCCAGACCCAGTTGATCCGGACGTCCTCGACAAACGGCGCCAGCGCCGAGCGGGTCTGGTCCTCGATCACGTCGGTGAGCGGGCAGGCCGCGCTGGTGAGCGTCATGTCGATCGTGACGGTGTTGTCGTCGTGCACCTGCGCGCCATAGACGAGACCGAGGTCAACGACGTTGATGCCGAGCTCGGGGTCAACCACGTCCTTCATCGCCTCGATAATGTCCTCGTCGGCGGCCCGCACCTTCGGAAGATCACCAGCCGTAGGGGTCTCGAGCACGGGCGTCACGTCGAGCGCGGCGTCCTGGGTCACCTCGGTCATGCCGTGTCCTCCATCGTCTGGGCGACCGCCTGTGCGGTCGCGTCCTTCCACGCCATCCAGCCGAGCAGGGCGCACTTGACCCGAGCCGGGTAGCGCGACACGCCGGCGAAGGCGATGCCGTCCTCGAGCACGTCCTCGTCGGGCTCGATCATCCCCCGGCTCTGCATCAACTCCAGGAACGCCTCGTGCTTGACGAGCGCCTGGTTGACCTCGAGCCCGATCACCAGGTCGGTCATCACCGATGTGCTGGCCTGGCTGATCGAGCAGCCCTGCCCGTCGTAGGAGACATCCATCACCACGCCGTCGACCACCGCGACCCGCAAGGTGACCTCGTCGCCACAGGTCGGGTTGACGTGGTGCACCTCGATGTCGAACGGGTCCCGAAGGCCCTTGTGGTGAGGCGCCCTGTAGTGGTCCAGGATGATCTCCTGGTACATCGACTCGGTCTCACTCACGCGTGCACGCCCCAGAACCGCTGGACCTGCTCGATCCCGGCCAGCAACGCGTCGATGTCGTCCTCGGTGTTGTAGAGGTAGGCAGAGGCACGGGCCGTGGCTGGTACGCCGTACCGGCGGCAGACCGGCGCGGCGCAGTGATGTCCGACGCGGACGGCGATCCCGAGGTCGTCGAGGGACTGCCCGACGTCGTGCGGGTGGACCCCGTCGACGATGAAACTGACGGCGCTGCCGCGCAGCTCGGTGGTGTCGGGACCGAGCACACTGGCGCCGGGCAGCGCCCGCAGCCCGTCGAGCAGGCGACCGGTCAGCACCTGCTCGTGCGCCTGGATCCGGTCGATCCCGATGGCGCTGAGGTAGTCGCACGCGGATGCCAGCGCGACCGCCTGGCTGATGACGGGGGTGCCGGCTTCGAACCGGTCGGGCGAGGGGGCGTAGGTGGAGCCCGACATCTGGACGGTCTCGATCATCGAGCCGCCACCCATGAACGGCGGCATCTCGTCCAGCAGCTCCTTGCGCCCCCAGAGCACCCCGACGCCGGACGGGGCGAGCATCTTGTGGCCGGTCAGCACGAAGAAATCGACCCCGAGCGCGGTCATGTCGACGGCCTGGTGCGGCGCCGACTGGGCCCCGTCGAGCAGGGTGAAGGCGCCGACCTCGCGGGCGCGGCGGACGAGCGTGGCCACGTCGTTCTCGGTCCCGAGGATGTTGCTGACGTGCACGAACGCGAGCATCCGGGTGCGCTCGTTGACGAGCTCGTCGAGGTTCGACAGGTCGAGCCGGCCTTCGTCGGTGAGCCCGATCCAGCGCAACGTCGCACCGGTTCGCTGGCACAGCAGTTGCCACGGGACGAGGTTGGAGTGGTGCTCCATCTCGGTGACGCAGACCTCATCGCCAGGACCGAGGTGGAACCTGGACCCGGCGGCGGCGTTGCCGAACGAGTAGGCCACCAGGTTGTATGCCTCGGTGGCGTTCTTGGTGAACACCAGCTCCTCGTGCTGCGCGCCGAGGAAGGCGGCCACCGTGCTGCGGGCCGCCTCGTAGCCGTCGGTCGCCTCCTGCGACAGGGTGTGCACGCCGCGGTGCACGTTGCTGTAGTGCCGCTCGACGAACCTGCGTTCGGCGTCGAGCACCTGCCGTGGCTTGTGCGAGCTGGAGGCGCTGTCGAGGTAGACGAGCGGGTGGCCATTGACCTCACGCGAGAGCACAGCGAAATCAGCCCGAACGGCCGCCACGTCGTACGTCGTGGGGGCCAGCAACGAGGTCATCTGCCCAAGCCCCCGAGGCCGGGGACCACGCCTGCGGCAACCGGCTCCTTGGCCGGCGCGTACCGCTCATAACCGTTCGCCTCGAGCTCGTCGGCGAGCTCCTTGCCACCGGAGGCCGCGATCCGTCCCTTGACGAACACGTGCACGAAGTCGGGTTCGATGTAGCGCAAGATCCGGGTGTAGTGGGTGATCAGCAACACGCCGGTGGTGCCGGTGGCGCGCACCCGGTTGACCCCTTCGGACACGACCCGCAGCGCGTCGACGTCCAGGCCGGAGTCGGTCTCGTCCAGAATTGCAATCTTGGGCGCGAGCAACTCGAGCTGCAAGATCTCGTGCCGCTTTTTCTCCCCGCCGGAGAAGCCCTCGTTGACATTGCGGGTGGCAAAGGCTTGGTCCATCTCGAGCCGGGCCATCGCCTCCTTCTGCTCCTTGATCCACAGCCGGAGCTTGGGGGCTTCGCCACGGATGGCGGTTGCGGCGGTCCGCAGAAAGTTCGAGACGGTGACGCCGGGGACCTCGACGGGGTACTGCATCGCGAGGAACATGCCCGCCCGGGCCCGCTCGTCCACGCTCATCGCAAGGACGTCCTCGCCGTCGAGCAACACCTCGCCGGAGGTCACGGTGTATTTCGGGTGGCCAGCAATCGAATAGGCCAGCGTTGACTTACCCGAGCCGTTCGGACCCATGATCGCGTGGGTCTCGCCCGCCCTGATCGTCAGGTCGACACCGGCCAGGATCTGCTTGTCATCGACGTTGACGTGCAGATCGCGGATTTCCAAAATACTCACTTAGCGCTCCAGCTTCACAAGGACATCGTCGCCCTCGACAGTGACGGAATAGGTGGCCACGGGCTTGATGGCAGGCAGGCCGGTCGGCACGCCGGTGCGCAGATCGAACTTCGACCCGTGCAGCCAGCACTCGATCTGGCCGTCCTCGACATCGCCCTCGGACAGCGATACGTCGGCGTGCGAGCACACGTCAGAGATCGCGAAGACCTCCCCGCCGCTACGGGCGATGCAGATCGGCGTGCCGTCGAGCTCGACGCGCAGCGCGCCGTCCTCCGGCAGATCGGACAGCGAACAGGCCTTCACGCGGACAACTCCTTCTCGAGTGCGGCGTAGAGGCGCTCCTCAATGGCGGGGACCCCGATCTGCTGGACGACCTCGTTGAAGAAGCCGCGCACCACCATCCGGCGGGCCTCCGCAGCAGGGATGCCCCTGGACGTCAGATAGAACAACTGCTCCTCATCGAACCTGCCGGTCGCACTGGCATGGCCGGCGCCGGTGATCTCACCGGTCTCGATCTCGAGGTTCGGCACCGAGTCGGCCCGGGCTGAGTCGGTGAGCAGCAGGTTGCGGTTGAGCTCGTAGGTATCGGTGCCCAGCGCGTCAGCGCGGATCAGCACATCGCCCACCCAGACGGTGTGCGCGCCCTCGCCTTGCACGGCGCTTTTGTAGGTGACCCGGCTCTTGCAGTGCGGGACGCCGTGATCGACGAACAACCGGTGCTCCAGGTGCTGCCCGGCGTCGGCGAAGGCCAACCCGAGGAACTCCGCGTCGCCGCCCGGCCCGGCGTACGTCACGGTAGGAACGAGCCGGACGAGATCACCGCCGAGGGTCACGACGATCGATCGGAACCGCGCGTCGCGACCCAGCCGGGCGGCCTGCGCGGAAAGGTGCACGCTGCCAGGCTCCCAGCCCTGCAGGGAGACAAGGGTCAGCGAGGCGCCGTCGCCGACCCGCAGCTCGACGCTGCCGCTGTGCCTGGCGAGCCCGACGTGGTCGAGTACGACGACGGCCTTGGCGTGCGCGGCTAGGTCGACGACCAGATGACCGTACGACGTACCGCCGGTGCCCTCGGTCCGCAGCAGGACCGGCTCGGTGAGCTCGCCGGTGATCCGGACGAGGGTGCCCTTGGCGAAGTCACGCATTGCAAGGGCCGCCGAGAGGTCGGCCGGGACAAGCGCGCAACCGACGAGCTCGTGGTCGGGACCGATGGTCTCGACCTCGACCCTCTCAGGCGCGGTGACCTGCACCTCGATCGAACCGTCGATTGCCGCCGTGCCGTTGTGCAGCCCATGCAGCCGGGCGAGCGGGGTGAAGCGCCAGTCCTCCTCGCGACCGGTGATAACGGCGAACGCGGCGGGGTCGCGAGACAGGATCCGCTCGGCGCGGGCATCGGCCGGCTTCTTCGGGGTCGATGGGGCGACGTTGGCCGCGATCGAGCCCTCGACCAGCCCCCCGGTCTGCTTCAGCGCCGCGCGCTCGGTGGTGAGGGCGTCGGCCATGCTGCTCGCCAACCCGCTGTCCCTAGCCAACAGAGCCCTCCATCTGTAGCTCGATGAGCCGGTTCAACTCAAGCGCGTATTCCATCGGCAGCTCGCGGGCGATCGGCTCGACGAAGCCGCGCACAACCATCGCCATCGCCTCGTCCACCGCCAGACCGCGGCTCATCAGGTAGAAGAGCTGGTCCTCGCCCACCTTGCTGACGGTCGCCTCGTGGCCGAGGGAGACATCGTCTTCACGCACGTCGACGTAGGGGTAGGTGTCACTGCGGCTGATCGTGTCGACCAGCAGGGCGTCGCAGACGACGTTGCTCTTACTGCCGTGCGCACCCTCCTGCACCTGCACCAGCCCGCGGTACGACGTCCGACCGCCACCGCGCGCGACCGACTTGCTGATGATGTTGCTGGTCGTGTGCGGGGCTGCATGGACCATCTTCGCGCCGGCATCCTGGTGCTGGCCGGGACCGGCGAAGGCGACGCTCAGGGTCTCGCCACTGG
>JAYUMN010000033.1:0-5824 GCA_043762595.1 Frankiales bacterium | reverse complement strand
AGGACGGCGCGACGGTGCTGATCGGGGGCTTCGGCAACTCCGGCATCCCGATCGAGCTCACCCATGCGCTGCTCGACCAGGGGGCGCGCGACCTGACGGTCGTCACCAACAATGCTGGCAGCGGCGAGACCGACGTCGCGGCACTGCTGCGCGAACGCCGCGTGCGCAAGATCATCTGCTCGTACCCGCGCTCCCAGGGCTCGATCTGGTTCGAGCAGCTCTACCGGACGGGTGAGATCGAGCTGGAGCTGGTGCCGCAGGGGACGCTGAGCGAGCGGATGCGCTGCGCGGGCGCCGGCCTTGGCGGCTTCTTCACGCCCACTGGTGCGGACTCCCGCCTGGCCACCGGTAAGGAGGTCCGGATGATCGGGGGCCGCCAGCACGTGTTCGAGGAGCCGCTGCGCGGCGACGTGGCCCTGGTCAAGGCCGATCGAGCCGACCGGTGGGGGAACCTCGTGTACCACTCGGCCGCCCGCAACTTCGGTCCGACGATGGCGACCGCGGCGGACCTCACCGTGGTGCAGGTGCGCCAGCTGGTCGATCTCGGCGACCTCGACCCGGAGTGCGTCGTCACACCGGGCGTGTTCGTCGATCGGGTCGTCCAGGTCCAGCCCTGGTCGCCGGCGTGAGCGTGCGGCGCCTAACGCGCGACGACATGGCCTGGCGGCTCGCCCAGGACATCCCGGACGCCTCCTACGTCAACCTCGGCATTGGGTTGCCGACCCTGGTCGGTAACCATGTCCCTGCGGGCCGGGAGGTGATCTACCACAGCGAGAACGGCATTCTGGGGCTCGGTCCCGCCCCGCTGCCAGGTGAGGAGGACCCGGAGCTCATCAACGCCGGCAAGTCGCTCGTCACGCTGCTGCCCGGCGGGGCGTACTTCCACCACACCGACTCGTTCATGATCATGCGGGGCGGGCACCTGGACGTGTCGGTCCTTGGCGCGTTCCAGGTCAGCGCGCAGGGCGACCTGGCGAACTGGGCGACCAACGACGACGAATACCCGCCGGCGGTCGGCGGGGCCATGGACCTCGCGGTCGGGGCCAAGCGCATCCTGGTCCTGACCATGCACACGACCTCAGACGGAGCGCCGAAGCTCCTGGACCGCTGCACCTACCCCCTGACGGCCGCGGGCGTCGTGGACCGCATCTACACCGACCTCGCGGTGCTCGACGTGACGCCCGCGGGACTGCTCGTCCGCGAGGTCGTCGGGGGCCTCTCGGGCGGCGAGCTCCAGCACCTGACCGGCGCACAGCTGGCGTTCGCCGACGACACCGGCGTCCTGCTGCCCAGGCCGACAGCGCCAGCCGGGTAAAGCGGCTGGTGCCGGCCCGAGCGCGCTCATCGGCAGCTGCGAACGCCCGCCGCTCGACAAAGGCGAGACGTCCGCCACTCGGCTATCAGCGAACGTGTCAAGGTGTCCGCAAGCCGAACGGCTACCGGGGCGGTCCTTGCGCCCAGAGGCGTTTGGCGCCAGTATGGCGCCATGCCTAGCGTGCAGATCAAGGATGTCCCGCCCGAGACCCACGGTGTGCTGCGACGACGTGCTGCAGCTGCTCACCAATCCCTGCAGGAGTACTTGCGTGCGAGGTTGATCGCCGAGGCCGCACGTCCCACGCTCGAGGAGGTGCTGGATCGAGCTGGCGGACGGGTTGGAGGAAGCTTGCCTCTAGACGTCGCCGCGGCCGTGCTTCGGGAGGACCGTGATCGTCGTTGACGCGAGTGTGCTTGCAACGGCTCTGATTGACGACGGCACTGACGGGGCCCTGGCCCGGGCTCGCCTGGGGGGTGAGGTGCTTGCCGCACCAGAGCTGATTGACCTAGAGGTGTCGTGCGTCCTCAGGCGACTGGTCCTGCGCGGCCACCTGCCGGTTCAGCGCGCGGAGCAAGCCCTGGGCGACTTGACGGCTCTGCCACTGCAGCGGGCCCCCCACCTTCCCCTGCTTGACCGTTGCTGGTCCCTGCGTGAGAACGTCAGCGCCTACGACGCTGCGTATGTCGCTCTGGCCGAGTCTCTAGGCAGCGTCCTCGTGACCGCGGACGTGAAGCTGTCGACAGCCCCAGGCCTGCGGTGTGTTGTGGAGGTACTGCGGCGTTCTGGCGCGTCCATGTGACAGCCGCGTGTCTAGGTGCGTCTGCCGGGCCCCAGGAAGCTAGCGCCATCACCGCCGGGCGGGCAGCCGTTAGCCGAACGTCAAGCGGACACTCGGCGAAGCCGAGACGCGACCTCACGATCGTGTCCGGGTAGCCGAACGGCCAGCGGACGCCATGGCTGTATTGGTTGGTCTCGGACTGGGTCGCTGCCGGATCGTCTCGCAGAGGAGCTGCTTGCGGCCAAGCGAGGGCCGTCGCTCGGACAGCGGCGACCAAATCCTGATTGTTGCGGTCGGCCCCGATTGTCAGGCTCGGTGCTGGTGGCGGCCGGTGGGTCGGCATCATCGATGTGTGAAGTTTGAGTCCAGATCCAGTTCGTAGGAATGACGTTCTGAGCTGGGTCTTGCCTGGTCTGCTTGGTGTGCGCGGCGGATGGTCGCTGCTTGTTGGTCGGGGATGCCTGCCGCGATGGCTGTGGCTTTGGGGATCGGGGTTTATGGAGATGGGTCACCAGCGGTTATGGGTGGCTTGGTAGCCGATAGCGACCAGTCCGACGGCGGCGAGAAGTATCACTGCGAAGGCGACTCTTGGGTGCCAAGGCTTGACCGGGTGGGGACTCGTGGCTGACTGGTGGCGCGTCGTTGGAGCAGGCGGCGGCCTGGACGGCCAGCCCGCCGGAGCGGATGAGTGGGTGTGCGGTGGCCGACCGTGCGGTGAGGCAGTTGCGGCCTTGGGCATGAGGGCGTTGGCTCGGCAGATCGGGGCGGACCCCACGTGCGGGGGCGTCCAGCGGCCGTGTCCATGTGGTTGCGTTGGCCGTGGCTGTCATTCGGCGTAGGTGAGCGCCAGCCGGGCGAGGGCCTCGATGTCGTACCGCGTTGCGTTTCCCATCACGACGACGCCGACGCCGACGGAACGGTAGAGGCGGATGACGTTGAAGAAGCCCGCGCCGCCGCCGAGGTGCTCAACGAACGCCGGTTGGGCTTCTCGGTTCTTGGCAGGGGTGAACCAGCCCAGGCCGAGGTCGTAGCGCTTTCCCGGCTGGTTGATGTGGCACATGCCGGCTGCGTCGGCGGCGGAGATGATCTGCTGGTCATCGATTCGTCCACCGGCCAGGTGCATTTGCAGGAACCGCGCAGCGTCGTCGGCGGAACCAACAAGGCCTCCGTAGGCGGTGCCGTCGACGAGGAAGGGCCGAAGGGTGAGCCAATGCCCGTGTGGGCGACCGATGACCCAGCGGGGCAGGAGCAGACGCATCGGGCTGTATCTCGGGTGGTAACCGGTAGCCACCGGGTCGACGGCGGGGTAGAAGAAGTCGGTGTGGGTCATCCCGGTCGGCTGCAGAACCTCCTGCCGGACCACGTCCTCGAAGCTGGCGCCGGTCGCTTTGGTGATGGCCGCGGCCAACAGCAACGGTCCCAGATTAGAGTAACTGGACTGAGCGCCGGGCTCGGAGCGCAGCTTGGGGTGCTTGGCGAGTTGGGTGCGCAGGAACGCCTGCGGGTCGGGGCCGGGAGATGCAGCGGGGTGAACCCATCTCAGGGGAATCGGGTTCGCCAGCCCACCGCTGTGTTGGAGCAGGTGGCGGGCTGTGATGCGTTGCGCCCACGAGACAGGACGCAGGGCTGACATCGCAGGCACCAGCGGGAACAGCGGGGTGTCCAACGGCAGAACATCCCGGGCAGCCAGGCCGACCGCCGTGGTCGCGGTCACCAGCTTTGTCATCGAGAACCAGGGGACCGCCACGTCTGTGGCCATCGACATACCGGAGGCCAAGTCGGCTAGCCCCGTCGCGGCCCGGGCCCGGACACCCTCGGCGCCCACGATCACCACGGCCACTCCCGGGACGCGGGCTGCCACAAGCTGTCGCAGCTCATCGTCCAGGCGAGGTGGGGTCTTCACCGTGGGCTCCACGACTCCACGTCGCGTGGTGCCTGCCAGCCTTGGACCAGTTGGCGCAGGGCTAACTCGTGGACCTGCTCAAACGGAGCGTCGAAACCCCTCAGGTGGGTGCTTTCCAGTGCCGCCATGCCGTGAGCCAGAGCCCATAGCGTGTAGGCCACCCACTCCGCGTCCAGGTCTGAACTGATCCGCTTCTGGATGATCGCGGCCCGGGCGGCGTCCACCACGATCGCGTATGCCGATACGCCGTCGACGAGCTCGTGGAGGGATGCGCGGGTCGAGGGCAGCTCTGAAAGCAGCATCCGGAATCTCACCGGCTGGTCGCGGGCAAAGGCCAGATACCCCAAACCGAGCGCGATCAGCGGGTCGTTAGCCCCGGTCACTGGTGTGGCCCGCAGGCGATCGGCCAGCAGTGCCATCGACTCCTCCGCGAGCGTCGAGAGTATTTCCCCACGATTGGTGAAGTAGCGGTACAAACCTGCGGGGCTGTAGTCCAGCCGCCGCGCCAGCTCTCGCCACGCGAGGGCCTCCACGCCGCCGTCGGACATCATCACCAGCGCTTCGTCAAGAATCGCCTGCCGCGTCCGGCTACGACGCCGGGCCCGGCTACCGGTCTCAACTATGGACATAAGCCCTCCTCTCACCAAAGAAGCGAACACTGTTCACTTTACTACTGATGTTTGCGACTGCAAAGCCGATGGGTCGTGAGGCACCCGAAACAGGAACGCCCAGCGGCACAAGCGCCGTACCGGAGGCGGATCGTCTTTGGGACGTGGAGGAACACCTCGCTGCCGACCGGCGCAAAGCCCAGGGCGAGGAATGTGCGCAACGACCGGGCGTTGCCCGGCGACACGGCCGCGAAGATCGGACCGGTCTCGCCGATGAGCGCGTCGCGGATGAGCGAGCGTCCGTCGCCGGTCCCTGGCCGCAGGGCCTGAACGCTGAGCTCGCGGCGGCCAGCTGCGCCGGTCGCGAGGGTCACCAGGCCACGCTCGTCGCCGCGGACCACGACGTCGCACCGGACCGCTCTGGCGTGTCGGACTCGGGGGTGGTCGTCGAGGTCATGGCGCAAGGGCAGCACGGGCTCGCCGCCGGTGCCGTCCCGCACGAGCGCCGTGTCGAGGACGCCGACGGCGCCGCCCCGTCCGAGCGCCAGCAGCGTGCCCGGGTCTGTCGCGCCACCGTAGGCGTCAGGTACGAGATGCAGCGCCTCGTCCTCAGGCAGGGCGGTGCAGACGTAGACACGCGCCGTGAAACTGACGCCGGCCTCCAGGCCCGGGGCCAGCGGGGGCAGGACCACGACGGCGCCGTCGTCCGGCGGGCAGCGCCCCGCTGCTGCCTCGAGCAGCACGGGCACCAGCGGCTGCACGAGGTCACTGTGCCGCAAGCGTTGGATCGGCGGATAGTTACAGGATCCCGTTACAGACTGCTTGTGGCCTCGGTGACGGTGACGCCGCTCAATGCCGTCATGTCGTGAGCTCGAACCATGTGGAAGAGGTGTTCGTCGGCTCCCGGACTCTTTGTGGCTGCGTGGGGCCGCTCGCAGCGACCTTGGTTTCGAAGGGGCCGATCCGTACCAGGACGTTGCGCCCAACTGCGGGACCGTCCCACCCGGCCCAGCTCACGCCGGCGCGAGCGCGCTGGCCCGGCCGCAGCACGACGAAGCCGGGCCGTCGCATCTCCGCGCTGACGATGTGCGTGACCGCCAGCGGACTCCCGTCCTGCCCGAGTGGCGTGATGACCGGTTTCCCCCCCACCCGGCAGGGCCTCATGCCGGTGTTGATCACCTCTACCCAGCCGGTGAGCGCCTGTCCGTCGTGCTGCCACT
>JAYUMN010000032.1:0-18990 GCA_043762595.1 Frankiales bacterium | reverse complement strand
ACCGACCGGATCGCCGGGACACCGAGCTCGGTCAGCGCGGCGGTCGTCGCCGCATCCTGGGACTGCCGCATCTGCTGGGCGTTGTCCTTGTCGACCTGGGCCGGGGACTGGTTCGGCGGGAACAGGATCTCCCTGGGCACGACCTGCTCGCCTGAGGACAGCCACCCATGCAGCGCCTGCAGCAGCGTGATGCGGTCGGTGACGCTGACAGTCAGGAGGTCCAGGCGCCCATCGGTCGGATAGGTCGGGCGCCCGCTGATCGAGATCACCGTCGAGCCGGCCACCTTGCCCAGCGTGTCGTACGCCGGGCCGGGGCTCAGCGAGACGTAGGGGACGGGGGTCAGGACCCCGGCCAAGGTCAACCCCAAGGCCAGGACCGTCGCCAGCAGCAAGGTCAACGCGCGCCGGGACATCAGCCAATCCTATGGGCGAGGGTCCGAAGGCAGCTCAGGAGACGAAGAAGCCCAGACTGGTCTTGGCCTCGGCCCCCCGGCCGCCGGCCAGAGCCGGGACGGGCTGTAACGCTGGCGCCTCCTCGATCACCGGCCCGGCGGTGACGGGCGCCTCGACCATCGCGACGGGCTCGGGCGGTTGGACCGGCTCGGTGGGTGATCTGACCGGCGCTGCGGCGCCCGGCACCTCGACCCGGTAGTAGGCCTTGAACGCCAGCGGCACCTCGGCCAGCGTGTGGACGCTGACCTCGGCAACGCCTTCGACATTGCGCAGGTGTTCGACCAGGCGCACCGCCTCGTCAAGGGTCGGCGTGCGCCGGAACGCCGGCGACCCGTCGTGGGCGGGGTAAAAGACGACGTGCTCCATCGGACGCTCCTGCGGTGGGCGGGGCTGACGCCATCGCATCGGCACGGTGGGGGGGCCGGCTTGAGGATCACCCGGTCGCACTCAGCGGGGCGGTCGGGTCCGCTCGACCGGACGCGGCCTGGGGACCGGTGACTCCATCGCCTTGCGGAAGCGGGCGTACTGATCGACTGAATCGATGGCCTCGACGGGTCCGCGCGGGCGGTTGACCCAGGACGTCCACAGCACGGCGAGCACCGGTGCCACGACCACCGGGCTGAGCCAGAGAATCCAGGTCGGCATTGGTCTTCTCGTTCCTCGTTCGGGAGCTTCAGCCTACAAGGCACCAGCTCCCTTAGGGGCTTCCGACCCACTCGTCCGCGCCGTCGACGAACACCTGGCGTTTCCAGATCGGCACAGTCGCCTTGAGGTCGTCGATCAACCGGCGGGCTGCTTCGAAGGCTGCGCCCCGGTGCGCAGCCGAGGCGGCCACGACGACCGCGACGTCGCCGACGGCCAGCAGGCCGGTCCGGTGCACCGCGGCGAGCGCGACCACCGGCACCTCGACCGCGACCGCCTCGGCGACGGCGATCAGCGCGGCCAGGGCGCCGGGGTGGGCGGAGTATTCCAGCGCGGTGACCTCACGGCCACCGTCCATCTGCCGGACCAGCCCGGTGAACGACACGACGCCGCCGGCCGTCGCGTCCTCGACCGCGGCGAGGACCTCCTCGACCGCGATGCTGCTGTCGCGGATCGCCAGCAGGCGTAACTCGGTCACCCGGCGACCTTAACGGGGCCGCGGCGGGATTCGCCACGGACGGACCGGGCAGGCAGGCTCCGCGCCCCGCGCCGGGTTAGCGTGCACGGTATGAGCCTCCCCGTCGTGCCTGGCTACCGGTGACCCGCCCGCCGTTCGGCTTCGGCCCTACCGGCTCCTCGGACGAGCCCGGCGGCAAGGACCCGTTCGGGCTGTCAGCGATGTTCGGTGGGGCCCTCGGCGGCGACGTGTTCGCCGGACTGCAGCGCTTGTTGTCGTGGACCGGCGGGCCGGTCAACTGGGATCTCGCCCGCGACGTCGCGACCACCGCTGCCGGCACCGACGACCCGGCGGTCAGCGCCGCCGAGCGCCGGGAGATCGTCGACGCGTGCCGGCTTGCCGATCTCTGGCTGGACGCGGTCACCAGTCTGCCAGCCGCTGGGAGCGAGGCACAGGCCTGGACCCGGCTCGGCTGGATCGAAGCGACCCTGCCGGCCTGGCGGCAGCTGGTCGACCCGGTGGCTGCGCGTGTCGTGGCCGCGATGGGCCAGTCGCTCTCCCAGGGCCTCTCGGGCGGTCTGCCCGGCGGCGAGTTGCCACCAGAGCTCGCCGGCATGCTCGGCGCGATGGGCGGTCCGGACGCGATGAAAGGCGTGATGGACCAGATCGGCGGGCTGGTCTTCGGTGCGCAGGTCGGCCAAGCGCTTGGTGCACTCGCCGGAGAGGTTCTCGGTGCCAGCGACGTCGGACTGCCGCTTGGCGACAACGGCCGCTCGGCGCTGCTCCCCGTCAACCTCGCCGGCTTCGGCGAGGGGCTCGAGGTACCGGCCGACGAGGTCCGGCTCTACCTGGCGCTGCGCGAGAGCGCCCACCAACGGCTGTTCGCCTCCGTGCCCTGGCTGCGCGCGCACCTGTTCGATGCCGTGGACGCCTACGCCCGGGGCATCGAGGTCGACCCGTCGGCGATCGAGCGGGCGGTCGGCTCGTTCGACATGTCCGACCCCGCATCGCTGCAGCAGGCGTTGAGCTCCGGGATGTTCGAGCTGGAGCCGACGCCGGCCCAGACCGCGGCGCTGGCCCGCCTGGAGACCGCGCTCGCGCTCGTCGAGGGCTGGGTCGACGCGGTCGTCGACGCCGCGGCAGCTGGCCCGCTCCCGCACGCCGCCGCGCTCCGTGAAACCGTCCGCCGCCGCCGCGCGTCGGGCGGCCCGGCCGAGCAGACCTTCGCCACCCTCGTCGGGCTCCAGCTGCGGCCCCGCCGGCTGCGCGAGGCTGCGGCCCTGTGGGCGGCGGTGACCGAGGCCCGGGGCCTCGAGGGTCGAGACGCCCTGTGGGCCCATCCCGACCTGCTCCCGGGCGCCGCCGACCTCGACGACCCCAGCACGTTCGCCAGGACGACCGGCCTCGCCGCCGCGGGCACCGACACCGACTGGGACGCGGGCCTGCGTGCCCTCGACAAAGACCTCGCCGGCCGGCTCGACGAGGACTCCGACGGCGAGGACCCCGATGCGGCCGGCGGTCGAGCGGCCGGCTGACCCAGGTGGCAGTGTTGGTGCGCTGCACCCGGTCGCTGCCGTCCTCGGTCATGCTCGCGTCAGGCCTGGGGCAAGGGGGCTGCCGGGATCCAGCTCGGCCACCCACCGCTGCGTGCCGGTCATCGAGGTGGGTGGGCGTCATCGTGGTGCCACCCACAGCGGCGAGCTGGCATCGCCGCAGGTCAGCGACCCATACTGGTCCGTCCACAGCGTTGTCCACATCCGGTGGACAACGCTGTCCACAGGGACACGCCTCGGCGTACACACCCCGTCCCCAGGGTCGTCCACAGGCCAGCCGGGACGGCGTTGACGTGGGGGCAAGGCCGCTCGTAACGTCGTCTCCACGGAGCCCTCGGCGCCCCGGGTCTGCGCGCAAGGGGAAGGCGATCAGCCTCGGGGCCCGGGGGCTCCGTGACGTCTCCGACCAGCCAGTTCAGCGGCCGGTGAAAACAGCCGGCCGCTTCTCGACCTTGGCCCGCAAGCCCTCCTGCAGGTCCGCGGTGGCCAGGGTGACCGGCTGGGCCACGGCCTCCCACTGCAGGGCCTGCTCGAAGGACGCGTGGCCGCCGTTCGACAGCGCGACCTTGTGCAGGCGGGCCGCGACCGGCGCGGCGGACGCCACCTCGCGGGCGTGCGCCAGGGCCGCGTCGAGCAGGTCATCGTCGGGGTAGACAGCCGACGCCAACCCGAGCCGGAGCATCTCTGCGGCGTCGCAGACGCGGCCGGTGAGCAGCAGCTCGCGGGCCGCGGCCAGTCCGACGACCTCGGGCAGCAGCCAGGTTGTCGCCATTCCCGCGTGCATCCCGAGCTGGCCGAACGGCACAGTGAACTTGGCCGCAGCCCCGGCGTAGCGGATGTCGGCGGACAGCGCGAGGGCGCCACCGGCGCCGACGGCCGCGCCGTTGACCGCCGCGATCGACGGGACGTCGAGCGATCGCAGCGACAGCCAGGTCCGGTAGAACGGCAGCATCCGGTCGCGCAGCACGTCGACGGCGGCGTCGGGCTCGGCCTGCAGCCAGCCGAGGTCGCCGCCGGCGCAAAACGACTTCCCGGCGCCGGTGACGACGACGCAGCGCACGGTGCGGTCGCCCCGTAACTGCTCGACCGCCGTCGCCCAGGCCGAGGTCAACGCCTCGGTCATCGCGTTGCGCCGGTCGGGCAGGTCCAGGGTAAGCAGCACCACGCCCTCGTCGGGGCGTTCCACGCGCAGCGGAACAGTCATCTGGGCTCCTTCGAAGACGGGGCACCCAGGCTAGAACGACCGGACGGGGGTCAACGCCGGGGCGATGACGCACGGGTGGAGGCGGCCCGACCGCTAGACTGAGCGCGAAAACGCGCGCGCCAGCCGGCTGCGCGCCGACCGGGGCTCGACCCCGTACCTGACCTGGAGGACCCCGTGGCTGAGAGCTACAACGGCTACTGCGTGAAGTGCAAGGAGAAGCGCGACTTCGACGGCGAGGTCAAGGTCAGCGAGTCGGGCCGCCGGATGGCCCAGGGCCTGTGCCCCGTCTGCGGCACCAAGATGAACCGGATCCTCGGCAAGGCCTGAGCACCCACGCACGCAGCGAAGGGCGGTCCCGAACCCGGGGCCGCCCTTCGCTGTGCCCGTTGACCTGCGTAGATCCGGTCAGGTGCCGCGGGTGCCGAGCGTGGCCACCTGCAGAGAAAAGATCATCTCCGGCCACGACAGGTTCGCGACCCGCAGCCGCTCACCGCAGTGGCCCTGTGGACAGCCGCACGCCCTGTGGACGCCCTACGACGGGGCGCAGGCACAGGTGCCACGGTGAGACCTCCCGGTCCGGGAGGTTGCCGTGCATCCCGTCCTTGCTCCCGCCAACCGACGCCTGTGGCGGGATGCCGGCACCCTGCAGCTCGGTCGGTCCGGGCCGGCCGCCGTCGTCCTGTCCGGGCTCACCGAAGGCCGCCGGGCGGTGCTCGCACTGCTCGACGGCAGCCGCAGTCGGGAGCAGGTCGTGGCGCAGGCGGCCGCAGTCGGCGCGTCCCCGGGAGCGGCCGAGGAGCTCCTGGCCCTGCTCGATGGGGCCGGGTTACTCGCCGACGCCGGCTCCGACACCGCGGCGCTCAGCGGACTGTCCCAACAGGAGCGGGACCGCCTGGTCCCCGACGTCGCCGCCCTCCGGCTGCTGCACGGCAGATCGGTAGCCGGAGTCGTCGGCCGGCGCCGCCAGGCCCGGGTCCTGATCCGTGGAGCGGGCCGCATCGGGGCGCCCCTGTCGGCGTTGCTCGCGGCAGCCGGTGTCGGCACGGTCGACGTGCGTGACGACGCGGCGGTGCGCCCGGAGGACACCGGGGTCGGTGGCCTGGAGCACCGCGATATCGGCCGGTCCCGTGGGCTGGCCGTGCGGGACCGGTTGCGGGCGCTCGCGCCCTCGGTGGCGCTCGAGCTACGCCGACCCGATCTGGTGGTGCTCACCGAGCCTGAGGACCCGGCGCCCGATGCGAGCCTGCTGGTGCTCGACGGGCTGGCGCACCTCGTCGCCCGCGTCGAAGACCAGGTCGGCGTCGTCGGACCCCTCGTGCTGCCCGGGCGCAGCGCCTGCCTGCGTTGCCTGGACCTGACCCGGACCGGGCTCGACCCGGCTTGGCCGGCGCTGGCCGCGCAGCTCGGCCGCCCAGCAGGCCAGCATTCGGCCTGCGACGGGGTGCTCGCCACTGCGGTGGCGACCCAGGCCGCGCTGCAGATCCTGGAGTTGTTGGCGGGCGAGACCACCCCCGCCACCCTCGACGGGACGCTGGAGCTGACCGTGCCAGGTTGGCGCTGGCGGCGGCGGTCATGGCCGCATCACCCGGCCTGCCCGTGCACCTGGGAGCGGGCGGCATGTCGCGACCATCGGTTCGGGCCCGCGAGCCGACCGGCGGCGACGCGCGCGCACCGCCACACTGTGCAGGTGGCCGACATCCCCAAGCGCGCGCTTAGCCGGGGCGCCAAGCTCGCAACCCTGCCGATTGGGGTTGCCGGTCGGGCCACTCTCGGTCTCGGTAAGCGCCTCGGCGGCCGACCGGCCGAGCTGGTGGCCGCCGAGCTGCAGGCCCGAACCGCCGAGCAGTTGTTCCAGGTCCTGGGCCAGCTCAAAGGCGGGGCGATGAAGTTCGGCCAGGCCATGAGCGTGTTCGAGGCGGCCCTGCCCGAGGACGTGGCCGCGCCGTACCGGGCCGCGCTGACCAAGCTGCAGGAAGCCGCGCCACCGCTGCCGGCGTCGACCGTGCACAAGGTGCTCGGCGCCGAGCTCGGCGCGGGCTGGCGGGCGTTGTTTCAGCATTTCGACGACATTCCGGCAGCCGCCGCCAGCATCGGCCAGGTGCACCGCGCGGTCTGGGCTGACGGCCGCGAGGTGGCCGTCAAGATCCAGTACCCCGGGGCCGGTCCGGCGTTGCTCGGTGACCTGCGCCAACTCGGTCGGCTCGCTCGGGTGTTCGCGGTGCTGTCCCCCGGCCTCGACGTCAAGCCGCTGCTCGCCGAGCTGATGGCGCGGGTGGCCGAGGAGCTCGACTACCGACTGGAGGCGCAGAGCCAGCAGGCATTCCACGAGGCCTACGACGACGACCCTTCGGTCTACGTCCCGGCGGTCGTCGCCGGCAGCGAACGGGTCCTGGTGACCGAGTGGCTGGACGGTCTGCCGTTGTCCACGATCGTGGAGCACGGCACCCAGGAGCAGCGCGACACCAGCGCCCGGCTGCTTGCCTACTTCCTGTTCTCGGGGCCGGTCCTGGCCGGTCTGCTGCACGCCGATCCGCACCCGGGCAATTTCCGGCTGCTCCCAGACGGCCGACTCGGTGTGATCGACTTCGGCGCCGTCAACCGGTTGCCCGACGGCTCCCCGGAACCGATCGGACGGCTCGCCCGGCTTGCCCTGGACGGCCACGCCGACCAGGTGCTCGAGGAGCTTCGCACCGAGGGCTTCGTCAAGTCCGGCGTCGAGGTGGACGCCGTCAAGGTGCTGGCCTACCTCCGGCCGCTGCTCGACCCGGTCGCTCAGCCGTCGTTCCGGTTCAGCCGAGAGTGGCTGCGCGGTCAAGCAATGCGGCTCGGCGACCCCCGGTCACCGGCGGCTCAACTCGGCCGCCAGCTCAACCTGCCGCCGTCCTATCTGCTCATCCATCGGGTCACCCTCGGCACGATCGGGGTGCTGTGCCAGCTGGGCGGCGAGGCGCCCTTCCGTGACCTGATGGAGCAGTGGCAGCCGGGCTTCGCACCGCCGGCCAGGCGGCGGGATCGGGTCTGAGCCTCACCACCTGGCCTGCTCGAGCTTGCCTTCGATCGCCCACAGGTTGTCCCGCGTACAGAGCTCGCACAGCCAGCTGCGACCGCAGGCGCTGACCTGCAGCGACCAGGTCTCTGGGCGCTCCGGCGCCGCTGCTCGACAATCATGGCAATGCGCGGGGCCCGGTTCGGTCATCGGCCCATCCTGCCCGCCGACTCACCATCGGCAGACCGCCGGAGCGAGGCGAGCGGGCCTCGGTACCCGAGCGTGCGGCCGTCCCGTCGTACGCCCCAGGTGGCCTTCCTGGCACGGGTGAGCGCGATGCGCCGTACTGTCCAGGTCATGAGCGTGGACTACGAACAGGTGCCGACCGCCCCGGCGGACGCCGAGCCTGACCCCAACTGGCTGGCGGCGCGTGACGCCGGGTGGTCCCTGCCGCTCGCCTACCTGCCGCCGGCAATGGCGGGCGCGCACCCGGGCTGGATGAAAGTCGCCGCCTGGGTGCTCATCACGGTCTTCCTCACTGCGACCACCGGTGGCATCTGCCTGACGTATGGGCCGGGTCGCTGACGTACATGACGTAGGTGACGTAGATGACCGAGATCGACGCACGGCTCCGGGCGGTCTGCGACCTGTCCCTGCCGATGATGCGCGAGAGCGCCGGCCTGCACAGCTACGACGGGCAGGTGCAGGATCTTTCGGCTGCCGGGGTGCAGGCGGCGCTTGGCCGGCTCGGCGCCGGCGAGCGGCGGGCCGATCCGCACGACGAGGCGCACCTCGTCGCCTTCGAGCAGGGCGCCCGGGTCGTGTTCGGCGAGCTGCAACTGCACCGAAGCAACCCGCTGCTGCACCTGGAGAACCTCGACCTGTCGTGCTACGACCGGGAGTACGCGCCAGCGGCCGACCGGTCCAGGGCCAGGCGCGCACACCTCGACCGGTGGCCAGCGGCGGTCGACGTGGCCGTCAGCACGCTCGACAACGTCACCGCCCCGGTCGCCACCGCCCTGCTGCCCGCCGCCCGCGGGCTCGCCGCCGGGCTCGACCCGGACACCGACGGCGCGGCACGTGCCGCCCACAGCCGGCTCGTCGCGCACCTCACTTCGCTCGCCCGCACCGGCAACCCCGATGCGCGCCTCGGTGGCTCAGCGCTTGCCCGCCTGATGGGCGTCGGTGAGGCGCTCGAGGTCGACCTGTCGGTGCTCGCCGACACTGCGGATGCCGAGCGCGGCCGGCTGCAGGCGCTGCTCGCCGACGCCTGCGACCGGCTCGCGCCGGGCCGGCCAGTCGCTGAGCTCATTGCCGCGTTGCTCGCCGACCATCCCGATGCCGGCGGCATCCTGGTCGAGGCCAGGCAGCAGGTCCAGGAGGTGCTGGCCTTCAGCCGCGAGCACGACCTCGCGCCCTGGCTCGACGGCGAGTGCCTGGTCGGACCCGCGCCGCCGTCGCGGTCCTGGGCGATGGCGATGATGGCCTGGGCCGCCCCCGAGGAGGCCGATGCACCGTCGTACTACTGGGTGACGCCACCGGACCCGTCGTACTCCGCCGAGGACACCGAGAGCTGGCTCTCGGTGTTCAGTCGCACCACACTGCCGACCATCACCGCGCACGAGGTCGCCCCCGGCCACTACGCACACGGCCGATCGCTGCGCCGCGCGCCCACCGCCGAGCGGCGGATTCTGCAGTCAATGACCTTCGCCGAGGGGTGGGCGCATCACGTCGAGGAGGTCATGGTCGAGGAGGGCTTCCGCGGCGACGACCCGCGCTTTGCGATTGGGGTCTTCCTGGAGGCACTGATCCGGGTGACCAGGCTGACGTGCGCGATCGGGTTGCACACCGGCGCGATGACCGTCGCGGACGCCGCGGCCCGGTTTACCAAGGATGCCCACCACGGCGGTTCGGCAGCGCTGTCCGAGGCCCAGCGTGGCACCTTCGACGCTGACTACGGTCGCTACACCTGGGGCAAATTGGTGATCCGGGGCCTGCGCGAGCAGGCTCAAGCGCAGTGGGGTGCCAGTTGGTCGCTGCCGCGGTTCCACCGCGCGATGCTCGAGCTCGGCAGCCCGCCGCTGGGCCTGCTCGGCACCGCGCTCGAACGCGGCTGAGGCGGCTCCACATGCTGGATCAGGCCGCAACACGCCCGAGTGTCGAGGGTCCGATCCAGCACAACCATGATCGTCGGCAAGACCCTCACCGCCAGGCGAGCACGCTGCCGGCCTTGACATCGGGGCGCCAGGCACCGGAGTTCGCCGTCCAGGTCTGACCGGAAAGGCTCACCACCGTCACGCCGTAGGCCAAGGCATGGGCGACCAGCCAGGCGGCCGCAGCCCAGGTGCGGGCCGCGCCGGTGTGGGTCAGCCCGCCGGGCCCCAACTCAAGGGCGGCGGTCGGCTCCAGCGCGGGATCGGGCCGCCGGACGGGACGGAACCGGCAGGAAAGCCCGGCCGGCACCTCACCGGTCAGGGCGCGAGCAAGCCCGCGGGCCTGGTCCTCCCACTGGGCGTAGGCGTCGGGGGCGCCACTGCGCTGGACCCGCTGCGCCGCCTCGGTCAGCGGCAGCGCCGCCCAGCCGGGCACCGCGACAAGCCTGCGGTAGAACGCCGCCGACGACAGCCTGGGCACCCGGAGCTTGGCCGGAGGGCCCCACCCCTGCGAGGGCCGCTGCTGGAACAGTCCGACCGAGTCGCGGTCGCCGTCGGGCAGGTTGCGCAGCTTCGACTCCTGCAATGCGGTTGCGAGGGCGACGGTGACGGCATGGTTCGGCAGGCCCAGCCGGGTGCCGACCGCGGCGATCGTGGCGGCGTTCTGGGCCTGCTCGACGGTGAGGATAAGAGACCCGGCGGTGCACTGCGGTACGGCGGCCGGGCGGGCCCCGGACCCGCAGCCGGCGAGGGCCAAGCCACCGGCCAGCAGGGCGATCAGGCCGCGGCGGCGTAGGCGGACAGTCACAGTTCCAGGGTAGGCGTCAGCGGCGGCGGACCTGCACCGTGACGAGCTCGGCTGCCGCGTAGAGCAGCAGCAGCGCGGCGTACCCGCTGGGCTCGTTGAACAGCGCGATCTGCTGGCCACGCTGGGCCGCGAACAGGGCGCCGGAGAGCAGCACCGACAGCCCCACGCCGGTCAGCGAGGCGACGACACCGAGCCGGGCGAGCCCGGCGAGCACCAGCACGCCGAGGCCCATGCCGAGCATGTGCGCGGCCGACTCCGGCAGGTGCAGGTCGGCAAACGTCGGCATGTACAGCGCCAGGTTGCCGAGCCCCCAGCCGGTGACGACCAGCGCCGGCGCCCACAACGCCCCGGCCCGGCCGCCCGCGATGGCCCCGGCCAGATAGCCCAGGCCGGTGACCAGCGGCACGTCCCGGAACTGCGCCCGGCCGCTGTCGAGCAGGACGTACACGACGACCGCGGCGGCGGCCAGCGCGAGAGCCCGACGACCGGGGTGATCCACTCCAGGGGCGACATGTCGTGTCATCTCACCATCGTCTCAGGGCGCTGCTTGTCCGCCCTGCCCACGGTCTGCTACGCATGACCCCCACCGGACCGGCACGGGAGGCTGCATGAGCCAGGACGACGAGCTGCGCCAGCTCGAGTCGGTGCGCAGCGAGCTGCTCCGTGAGTTCGGGGCCAGGGCCGCTGACGTCAACGCCCGCTTCGATGCGATCGTCCATGAGTTCGACGGTGCACCGGTGCGTACCTTCGTACCGGTGCTGGCGCGGCGGCGAATCCGCGAGGAGCTGTCCCACGGCCATTGACGGCGCCGCGACACAGACCACCTCGTCGCTGGAGGTCGAGCGCAAGTACGACGTCGACGATGACCTGGCGGTCCCGGACCTCGCACAGCTGGCAGGCGTGGGGTCGGTCACAGCCGAGCGGGTGCACGCCCTCAAGGCCACCTACTTCGACACCGCCGACCTGCGGCTACGAGCCGCCGGCATCACCCTGCGGCACCGCACCGGGGGGACCGACGCCGGTTGGCATCTCAAGCTCCCGGCAGCCGGCGGCCGCGAGGAGATAGCTGTCAAGGCGCCTGCGGGAGCCGTCCCGGAGGCCCTCGCCCGGCTGGTGCGGGCGCGCAGTCGTGGGCAGGCACTCGCCCCGGTCGCCCGTCTCTCGACCCACCGCGTGACGCAGCGTCTGGTCGGTCCGGACGGCACACTGCTCGCCGAGTTCGCCGACGACAGGGTCTCCGGCCAGACGTTGCCGGCCGGCGCGACGCTCGGCTGGCGCGAGTGGGAGGTGGAGCTGCTCGGCGCCGACGCGGCCCTGCTCGACGTCGTGCAGGCCCACCTGACAGCGGCCGGTGCAGCTCCGTCGACGTCATCATCCAAGCTCGGCCGGGTCCTGCCGCCGCCAGCCGACCGGACCGGTCCCCGGCCAGGGTGGGCGGCGTCTCAGGGCCGGCAGCAGGGCACCGCAGGCGCTGCGGTGCGGGCCCACCTGGCCGCTCAGGTCGCCGAGCTGGTGCGTCGCGATCCGATGGCGCGGCGCGACCTGCCCGAAGCGGTCCACACGATGCGGGTGTCGACCCGTCGGCTGCGCAGCGCGCTCACGACGTTCCGACCACTGGTCGACCGGGCCTTGACCGATCCACTCCGCATCGAATTGCGGTGGTTGGCCGGCGCGCTCGGCGCGGCTCGCGACGCCGAGGTGCTCCAGACCCGCCTGCTTGCGCTCCTGGCTGCCGAACCACCGGAGCTCGTGCTCGGCCGCGTGCTGCCCCGGATCGACGCCGCCATGACCACCCGGCGCGACCGCGCGCACGAGCAGCTGGGCGCGGCGCTCTCGAGCGAGCGTTATCTGCAGCTGCTCGACGCCCTCGACCTGCTCGTGGCCGAGCCGCCTCTTCTCGGTCTCGCCCGCGGGGACGCCGAGCCGGTGCTGGCCCGGCTGCTCCGCCGGACCTGGCGACGCCTGGACCGGACCATGGCGGCGGCCGACCGAGTGAACGGGCCCCGCGTGCACGAGTTGCTGCACGAGGTCCGCAAGGACGCCAAACGGGCCCGCTACGCCGCCGAGGCGGTGCAACCGGTCTTCGGCCGGCCGGCCCGCCGGTTCGCCGCCGCGATGGAGCAGCTGCAGGAGTCGCTCGGCGACGTGCAGGACGGCGTCGTGAGCCGCGAGGTCCTGCGCGAGCTCGGCGCGCGCGGCCACCTGGCCGGTGAGAACGCCTTCACCTTCGGCCGGCTGCACGCCCGGGAGCAGGCCCGGGAGCAGGCGGCACTCCTGCGCTGGCCACAGGCCCGCGCGGCGGTGTCCCGACCGCGCCTGCGCCGTTGGTTCGACAGATGAGCGCCGTCAGCTCGCCAACAGCCCGGCGACCTCGGCCCACAACTCGGCGTACGCCTGGGCGGCTCGGCTCCGCGGCTCGCTGACCACGACCGGTCGGCGGGTCAGCCCCATCCGCTCAACCGAGCTCGACGCGGGGACCCAGCCGGCCAGCACCGCCGTCGTGCGCCGCAGCAACTCGGCCCGCATCTCGGCGTGCAGCCGCTTGCGGCCGTCCACCATCGAAAAGAACGGATGCACGCGCGGCTGCGGTCCGGCGCGGCCGGCGAAGAACGCCGCCAGCTGCTCGAAGGTGCGCAGCGACAGGGGCGTGGGGATGAGCGGCACCAGCAGCAGATCGACTGCTGCGAAGACGTTCTCCGACAGTAACGTCAGGCCGGGTGGGCAATCCAGAACGGCGAGGTCGTAGTCGCCACGGACGGTCTTGAGCAGCCGCGCCAGCTGCCTGTCGGGCTTCTTGGCCTCCTCGAGCGCGGTGTCCGCCGCCCGGATCGTCACGTCGGCGGGCAGCAGGTCGAGCCCGTCGACGCCCGTCGCCCGAACGGCGTCGTCGAGCTCGCGACGACCCGTCAACAGGCCAATGCTGCCGCCCTTCACCTTCGGCTCGACCTGCAGCAGGTAGCCCGCCGCGCCCTGCGGATCGAGGTCCCACAGCAGCGTCCGGCGGCCCTCGAGGGCGGCCAGGGCGGCGAGATTGACCGCCGCGGACGTCTTACCGACGCCTCCCTTGATGCCGTACGTCGCAACGATCCGCATCGCCACCCCCTCGACTGCCGCGGAGCCTAGGGCGCCACCGGCCGGCCACCGGATGGGCACCTGCTGTTCGGTGTCCCGTCGGCGGGCCGCCGCGTGCACGCCGCACGCTCGAGGACCGAGCACGGGCATTCGAGGAGGTCGCATGGCACTGAAACTCGCGAAGATCACCGGCACGCGGGGGACCGTCGTCACCGCTGCCGGGCCGAAGATGCGGGAGGTGCTGCACGAGCTGGCCCTGCCGTCGTTCCGGCGCTACGCCGAGCGCTGGGACTGGGCGGTCCATGCCGTCGACCTGGCCGGCGACGGTGCCGGCGCCGATCCTGGGGCGCAGCGGGCCAAGTGGGCCAAGGTCGACTTGCTGCGGCAGGCGCTGGGTTGCTCACCCCAGGTGCTGTGGCTCGACGCCGATGTGCTGCTGACCCGCACCGACGAGGACGTCGCGATGCACCTGCACCCCAGGGCGTTCCAAGCCCTGGCACTCGAGCAGGTCCCGCACGAGCACCGCGTCAATCCCAACACCGGGGTCTGGCTGCTGCGCTCGTGCCCGCAGGCCTTCGCCTTCCTCGACGCCGTCGAGCGGGCCGGCCCGCAGTCCGGCCCGTGGGCCGATCAAGGAGCGGTGCTCGCCGCCCTTGGCTGGGACCGCGGGGACGAGCGCTACCACTGGGCGCGCCCCGGGGCCGGTGGCGCGTTCCTCGACGGCACGAGCTGGCTGCCGCCGGGCTGGAACCAGCCCTATCTGGGCGGTCGGGTCGACGGCGACCTGTTCAATAGCTGCGCCAGGTCCTACGCCGACCGGCCAGACGTCGCCGACCCACACGCCCTGCACTTCATGGGAATGACACCCCCCGCCCGGGCCCGGCACATGCGAGCAGTCCTGGTCGACGGCTGGACGTCGCGCAGCCAGCGGACCGAGCCGGCCGCGTGCTGAGCACCTGGCGGATAACGAGTTGCCGAGCACGCTCGTGGCTTCATCGGTGGGGGTCCCCTGGCTTCGGGGGGTCCCCTGGCTTCGGTGCCGGTGCTCAGGCAAGCAACGCCGTTCGAGGCGCGCGGCGGACGACGCAGATCAATTATCGGTACGCCGGGACTGGGCCGTCTCGCTCGGTCACCTGGGCCGGCCTCCGGTGGCCGGACCGCGCCGACCACCGGTCCGCCGACGGCGCTGCAGGGTGGCCCAGGTTCGGTCGATCCGCGTCAACCGCTGACGCGGTCCTGACTGGTCGGCTCGCGTCAAGAAGGGTCAAGCCCAGAGCGCCATGGCGCTCTGGGCTTGGCGAGGGACGGCCAGGGGATCCGTGGCATCGGCGCTACGAAACCGCCTGGCCCTGGGAACGCTGGCCGTCTTGCTGCCCCTGACCGGCAAGCCCGGCGCCGCCCCGGCCCGGATCCTTCCCAGCACCCGCCGGCCACTGACCCGCGGGGCGTTGCCGTCGCTGCTGCGCGACGCCGACCTCAGCACCGACGACCTCAGCACCACACCCGAACGGCTCGAACTGAGCCCGCTCAGGACAACCGTCAGCAAAGCCCAATGGCGGGCGCTGATCGCCCGGGACCAGCAAAGCGACGTCCTGAGTTGCCACCGCCGACCAAGACGCGGCCCTGCGGCGCGCCGCACAAGAACCGCACCGCACCGGCGCAGACACCGGAGCCGGAGCGGCACGCTGTGTGCGACTCGTTCACATTGCGGACGCGTCGATGACGGCAGTACGACGCATCGCCTCGCCACCGTTGCGGCGTGCTGATCCTCGCTCACCGCGGTGCCGCCGGCCCATCCCATCCGGAGAACACCCTTGCCGCCGTCGAACGCGCCCTGCGCGACGGCGCGGACGGCATCGAGGTCGACGTCCGACGAACCGCCGACGGTGTACTTGTCTGCTCCCATGACGCCGGCCTGCGGCGTACGGCGGGCCTGTCCCGCGACGTCGCCTCGATGACCGCCGCCGAGGTCGCGGGTGTCCGCGTGTCCGGGCACCCACTACCCAACCTTGACGAGATCATCGACCTGGTCGGCGATCGAGGGCGGCTCGTTGTGGAGATGAAGACCTCGCCGTGGCCGGCCGGCGGTGCATCGATGACGGCGGCTGCCGTCATCCGGCGCTTCAGCAGGCCCGTGCCGTGCGACGTCGTCGTGTCGTCCTTCGACCGGCTGCGGCTGCGGCAGGTCCGCGAGGCCGGTTTGCCGGTCCGGACCGCGCTGCTCAGCCGCCCCGGCGTACCGCTCGTGGTGGCCCTGCGCCGGGCCCTTCAGGACGGGCACGCGCAAGCGCATGTGCACGTGCGCTCGCTGCTCGCCCCGGCCCCGTTCATCGGTCGCGCGCACCAGCTCGGGCTCACCGTGACCGGCTGGACGGTCGATCGGCCCGGCCAGCTCCATCTGTTGTCCGCGGCCGGCGTCGAAGCCGCGATCTGCGACGAGCCGGCCGCCGCCCGGGCGTGTCTGCGAGCCGATCGGTTCCAGCAGGCCAGGTAGGCGGGCCGGGGCTCCGTGCTGTTCTGCTGCCGGTCGACGGCACGCACCATCGGTACGCCGACGCGGGCGACCTGCTCGTCGAGTCGCGGCTACCGGCTCGAATGCGGACCCGGTGCGTCCGCCTCCAACAGCAGCAGAGGAATGCGTCGACCGGTCAGGCGCTGATATCGGGCGTACGACGGGAAGGTGGTGCAGGCCCTCGACCACCACCTCGCGCGCTCTTGACCGGTGGCTTCCCGGGCCGCCAGGTCGAGCAGCAGCGCACCGTCCCGCAGTGCCACCTGCGGATGGGCCAGCACGTTCGCGTACCACTGCGGGTGGCGGTCGGCGCCGGCCATCGAGGCGATGACGGCGTAGGTCCCGGCATGCTCGACGCGCATCAGGGGCGTCTTGCGCAGGAGACCGGTGCGTGCGCCCAACGTGCTGAGCACCACCACCCGGCGATCCGAGAACGCGGCACCCCCGGTGGCTTCGATCTGCTCGACCTCGGCGCGCACCCAGGACAGGCTGCTGGGCTCATACCGTCCGACCAACGTCATGACACAAGTGTGACCCGCCGGCAGCCGGCTGGTCTTAGGACCTGTGTCGCATGGTGCTGCCGACCGGGGTTCGACGATGCTCAGCGGGCGCCGCAGCCAACCCGCCACGGCCACCTGACAGGAGCATCCTGATGCGTCTCGGACTTCGCCACAAACTCCCCGTCCTCATCGGGGTGACCGTCGTGCTGACCGGCACGGGCGGAGCCGCCGCCTTCGCCTTGACCGGGGGGAGCGGCCACGAGGCAGGAACCACCGATTCCGGTAACTCGCTGCCGATCGATGACAACCACAAGAGCCTGCATGAGACCCGCGCCCCGGCGGCGGCCGGCGACCACGGCGTCCACGCCACGCCGGAAGTCGAACACGCCACGAGCAGCCCCGTGGACGTCCCGCGCGTCAAGGCCACCCACGAGGCGGGCGAGGTCCACGCCACCCCAGAGGTTGGTGACGAGCACGGCGGCCGGGCGGCAACCCCGGAGCCCGGTGACGAGCACGGCAGCCAGTCGGCAACCCCGGAGCCCGGTGACGAGCACGGCAGCCAGTCGGCGAACCCGGAGCCGGGCCACGACCGCGGTGGTGCAGCGGCCAGCCCGCAGCCGGCCGATGACCATGGCGGGATCGGCGGCGGCGGGACCGGCGGCGGCCACGGCTGACAGCGCACACCTGCCAGGGCGGCGCCCGCACCTTCCCCCGAGGTGTGTGCGTCGCCCTGCTTCATCGGCCAGGATGCATCAACCGAGGTGCGCAGCGCCTGACGACGTTCGAACGGGCAGGAGCGGCCGATGAGCGAGCAGGGCCTGCCCCGCACAGCTGCCCTGCGCCCGGTGTCGGTGACCAAGGCGGTGGCGGTGTTCCTCATCGCCGGCCTGGTCGTGCTCACCGCGGTCGCCTTCATGTTGGCCCTGGCGCAGCGCAAAGCCGCGACCGCCGAAGCAATCCGGGACGCCAGAACCCTGACGCACCTCGAGGCCGTCGACGTGGTCGGGCCGCTGCTGCGGGACGAATCGCTCGTTCGGGGCACCCCCGCGTACGCGGAATTGGACCGGGTGGTCCGCCAGCGGGTCCTCGGTTCGCACATCGTGCGGGTCAAGATCTGGGATCGCAGCGGTCGCATCGTCTACTCCGACGACACCACCCTGATCGGCGCTCGGTTCGCCCTGCCGGCCGATGAGCTGGCGGCCCTGGAAACGGGCAACACCGCCGCCGAGGTCAGCAAGCTCGGTGCGCCGGAGAACCGGGACGAGCGCGCCTTCGGCAAACTCCTGCAGGTCTACCTCGGCGTGCAGACACCGACCGGTCAACGGCTGCTGTTCGAGACCTACCAGCCCTATCAGGTGATCGTCGACTCGAGCCAGCGGATGCTGTTGGCGAGCTTGCCCATCCTGCTCGGTGGCTTGGCCCTGCTCTATCTGGTGCAGGCACCGCTCGCCTATCGGATGGCCCGCCGGCTGCGGGCCAGCCAGGATCAGCGGGAAGGCTTGCTGCTCGCCTCGCTGGCCGCGTCGGACCGGGAGCGGGCAGTGATCGCCGCGGATCTGCACGACGGCGTCGTCCAGGGGCTCGCGGGTGCCTCCTTCTCGTTGTCCGCAGCGGCCGACCGCACCCGCGCCGCCAACCCGGATGCGGCGGGGGCGATGGCAGCCTCGGCGGCGGACCTACGCCGCTGGGTCCGAGAGTTGCGTAGCCTGGTCGTCACGATCACCCCACCCGCCTTGCACGCCCAGGGGCTTGCTGTCTCCCTCGCCGATCTCGCCGCGACCCTCGAGGTCCGTGGCATCACGGTCGACGTCGACGTGACGGGTACGGACGGTCTCGACGAGGTCACCGAGACGCTGCTCTACCGAGCTGCGCAGGAGGCCGTCCGCAACATTGTTCGACACGCCGACGCCCACAGGGTCAGCGTGCACGTCGCCCGCGAGCAGGACACGGTGCTGGTCCTACGGGTCGCTGACGACGGGCGCGGCTTCCAGATCGACGACAGTGCGGTCCGCCGGCGCGGCAGCGTCGGCCTGGAACTGCTCGGCGCACTGGTCCACGCCCAGGGCGGCACGTTGACTGTCGACGGCGAACCCGGACGCGGCACCGAGTTGCTCCTGCGCCTCCCGGTCGGCGCAGCACCGGCCCTTACCAGCGGAGGGGCGCCGTCGGCCGCGGCCGCGCTGGACCCCCATCGACCGGTCGAGCCGGCCATCGGCACCGGCGTACATCCTTGATCCGCGTCCTGATTGTCGACGACCACGCGCTCGTACGCCGGGGCCTGGCCGAGCTGCTGGGCGCGGCGGACGACATCGAGGTCGTCGGGGCCCTCGAGGACGGGACGCTCGCCGCCGACGCCGTGACCGAGGTCGAGCCCGACATCGTCTTGATGGACCTGTCGATGCCGGGCCTGGACGGCATCGACGCCACCCGGGCCGTGCTCGCGGCGCGACCGCAGACAAAGGTCATCGTGCTGACATCTTTCGCCGAGAACGCCCGTATCTTGGCGGCTCTCGACGCCGGTGCGGTCGGCTACCTGCTCAAGGACGCCGAGCCCGACGACATCGTCCGGGCGCTGCGAGATGCCGTGGCCGGCGGGGTGCCACTGTCACCACGGGCGGCGCGGGCGCTGCTGCCGGCGAACCGGCCGGCC
>JAYUMN010000031.1:0-10317 GCA_043762595.1 Frankiales bacterium | reverse complement strand
CGCGCCAGCACCGGGTTGCCGGTCCAGGCGGGATCGGCAAAGCGCCGGTCGCGGGCCGCCGGCGCGGCCGTGGAACGGCCGGCGACGACCTTGCCGAGCTCGACGGCGGTGCGCGCCGCGAGCCGGGTGGTCCCGACCGGTCGGGCGGCGAGTTGCGCGGCGAGCTTCACGCCGGCCAACCCCGGCAGCATCCGCCGGATCGGCCCGAGGGCCGCGTCGGTCAGCATCACATCCAGTGGGGAGCCGTCCGCGGCACTACGGGCAGGGGCCGGGTCGTTGGCAGCCGTGGTCGTCATCCCCACAGCCTGTCCCGTGTCGGCCGCGTCACACAAGCCACGGCCGGGGCGATACGTTCGGCGGATGGCAGGCAAGCCCATCTGGCGACGGGCCTTCGACGCAGTCGAACGCCCGACCGCCGGGCAACTGGAGCGGGCCGTCCAGACCGAGCTCTTCGCCGATGCACTCGCCAGGATCGTCGGGCTCAGGTCCGCTGTCGGGCGTCGGGCCGAGCGGGTCTCCCGACGGGCGCTGCACCGGCTCAACCTGCCCGCGGCCAGCGACGTGGTCGGCCTGCGCCGGCAGCTCTCCGATCTGGACCGGGCCATGCGACGGCTGGCTGAGGATGTAGGACGAGGGAGTGGCGATGGCGGTGCAGAGCGACCCGGGCGACCTGCTGGCCCGCGTACGGCGGGACGTGGGGCGCAACCTCGCTCGGGCGCGCAACGGCGTCAAGCACGTGGCGGGGATCGACCGTCCCAAAGTCGGGACAACCCCCAAGGAGACCGTCTGGCGCCGTGACAAGGCCGAGTTGTGGCGCTACGACAGTGACGTGGTCAGCACCGCCACCCCGGTGCTGATCGTGATGAGCCTGATCAGCCGCAGCTACATCCTGGACCTCTACCCGGGCATGAGCTTCGTGGCAGCGCTGCGCGATGCCGGCTTCGACGTCTATCTGCTCGACTGGGGCATCCCAGACGAACGCGATGCCGGCAATGGGCTGTCGACCTACGTCGACGACCTGCTGCCCGGCGCCATCGAGGCGGTCCTTGCCGCCTCCGCCTCGCCGGACGTCAACGTCATCGGCTACTGCTACGGCGGCGTGTTGTCGCTGCTGCTCGGCGCCGCCCATCCCGAGCTGCCGGTCGCCTCGCTGATCACGATGGCGACCCCGGTCGACTTCGAGCAGATGGGCCTGATGGGTCGGATGTTCGACGAGGGCCGGCTCGATCCCGACGACGTGCTCGACGAGACCGGCAACGTCCCGCCCGACGTCATCCGCAACGCCTTCCGGGTGCTCAAGCCGACTGGCGACCTCGCGTCGTACGCCGTGCTGTGGGAGAAGCTCTGGGACGACAAGCAGATGGAGGGCTATCAGGTGATGGGGCAGTGGACCCGCGACCACATCCCCTTCCCGGGCAAGGCCTTCCGCGAGACGGTCGCGCTGATGCGGGACCGCGCCCTGGTGACCGACCGGGTGCAGCTCGACGGACGGCGGGTGTCGCTGCGTGAGCTCACCTGGCCGGTGCTGAACGTCGTCGCCGCCAAGGATCACATCGTGCCGTGCGACGCGGCGCTGCCGCTGACCGAGCTCGTCGGCTCGGCCGAGGTCGAGCTGCTCGAGTTGCCCGCGGGCCATGTCGGGCTCGTCATGGGCAAGGCTGCCGCAACGATGACCCTGCCCAAGCTGATCAGCTGGTTGCACGCCCACAGCACCCAAGGACAGGAGTCCGGCTGATGGATGTCCGCCCGCTGACAGCCGAGCTGCAGCCGGCCCTCGAGGCGTTCTTCGGTCGGGTGCCGGAGTCCGACCACAACGCCTTCGCCGAGGACGTCTTCGAGCCCGGGCTGGTCGCCGGCTGGCTGACCGACCCCCGGGCCCGGCGGGTCGTCGCGCTCGACGGCACCGGCGAGCACGGGGACCGGGTCGTCGGCTACGCGGCGGTGCTCCCCCTGGTCGGTTGGTCGGCGCACGTCGGCAGCCTGCGCGTCGTGGTCGACCCGGCCTGCCGCGGCCAGGGGGTCGGCCGTGAGCTCGCCCGGCACGGGCTGCTCAACGGGCTGAAGATGGGGCTCGACAAGCTGGTCGTCGAGGTGGTGGTCGACGCCGTGCCGGCGATCGGCATGTTCGAGGGGCTGGGCTTCGAGCCTGAAGCGCTGCTGCGCGACCACGTTCGGGACCGGTCCGGGGTGCTGCGCGACCTCGTGGTGCTCTCGCACCTGGTCGACGGGACGTGGTCGGGCATGACGGCGGTCGGCATCGAGGACGACCTCGACCTGGCCGGCCGGTGAGCCGCGACTTCGCGGGCCGCACCGTGCTGGTCACGGGGGGCACCCGCGGCATCGGCCTCGCCATCGTCGAGGAGCTCCTCGACCGCGGCGGCAACGCCGTGGTGACGGCCCGCAAAGCCGACGAGCTGCAGGCGGTCGTCGACCGGCTGGGCGCCGACCGGGTCGCGACCGCCCAGGGCAGCGCCGACGACGAGGCGCACCAGGCGGCAGCCGTGGCCCAGGCCGTCGAACGGTTCGGCCGGCTCGACCTGCTGGTCGCCAACGCCGCGGTCAACCCGCAGTACGGCCCCCTCGTCGATGCCGACCTGGCCGCGGTGCGCAAGATCTTCGAGGTCAACGTCACAGCGGTGCTCGGTTGGCTGCAGCAGGCCTGGCGGGCCGGCATGGCCCAGCACGGGGGTGCGGTGCTGGTGGTCGCGAGTGTCGGCGGGTTGCGCAGCGGCGCGCCGATCGGTGCCTACAACGCCAGCAAGGCCGCCGTCATCCACTTGGTGCGTCAGCTCGGTGCCGAGCTCGGCCCGACGGTCCGCATCAACGCGGTGGCTCCAGCGGTCGTCAAGACCCGGTTCGCCGAGGCGCTGTACGAAGGCCGCGAGGAGCAGGTGGCCAAGGCCTATCCGATGGGCCGGCTCGGCGTGCCGGCGGACGTCGCGAAGGCAGCGGCGTTCCTGCTGTCGGATGACGCCTCCTGGATCACCGGCGAGACGCTCGTCGTCGACGGCGGGGTCACCGTCGCCGGTCGCTGAGGCCGCGGATGTCGGGCAGGTCAATCCTGGATGACGTGTCCGTTGCATCACAGCGATTCACGGAAAGAACCCCCCTCGGGGCGTGTTGACTCAGGGTGTGGGCAGCAACGAGCGCCGCCCCTGCACCGGAGGTCAGCATGGACACCGTCACCCGCCCCGCCCCCGCCGCCGATGCCACCGCCCTGACCGCGCTCGACCGCTGTGACCGCTGCGGGTCGCAGGCCTATCTGCGGGCGAAGCTGCCGAGCGGCGCCGACCTGCTGTTCTGCGGCCACCACGGCAACGCGCACCGGCCCTCGCTGTTGATCGCCGGCGCGGACTTCCACGACGAGACCGACAAGCTCACGATCCCCCGGGAGTCGGGCTTCGGGGGCTGACCGGCAGCCGGCTGGCGACGGGCGCGAGAAGCTCGCCGTCGCCCACCGGCGCGGTTGTCTCGACCAGGGCGTGCACCCGCTGCCCCAGATCGTCGTCCGGCAGCCCGACGACCGCGCTCGAGCGCACCGCCAGATGGCTTTCCAGCGCGGCCTCCACCTCCGCCGGGTGGATGTTGGCCCCGCCGCTCACGATGCAGTTCGCCGTCCGGTCGACCAGATAGAGATAGCCGTCCGCGTCGAGCCGGCCCAGGTCGCCGAGCGACTCCCAGCCGTCGATGCTGCGGGCCGTCGCCCCCAGATAGCGGTACGTCGAGCCGGGGCCATCCGCCGGCATCAGATAGACCTCACCCACCTCGCCGGTCGGCAGGTCGGCGCCCAGCGCGTCGAGGACCCGCACGGACGAGCCCAGGGCCGGCCGCCCGACCGAACCGGGATGGGCCAGCCACTCGTTGCCGTCGAGCACGGTGATGCGTTGCCCTCTGTCCCGGCGTACAGCTCCCAGATTCGATCGGGGCCGAGCCAGCCGATCCAGGCCCGCTTGAGCTCGGCTGGGCAGGGCGCGCCGAGGTGGAGCAGGACCTGCCGCGAGGACAGGTCGTAGGCGCCCCGGATCTCGGGCCCGAGCCGCCAGATGCGGTGCAGCATCGTCGGGACGGCCATCGTCCAGGTGATCCGGTGCTCCTGGACGCAGGCCAGCCAGTCGAGTGGGTCGAAGCGCTCCCGGACGACCAGTGAGTGTCCGCAGAACAGCCCCCGGAAGGCGTAGATGAACGGTCCGTTGTGGTGGAGCGGGCCAGGCACCAACTGCACTCCGGCCGTGTGCAGAGAGGGCACGGCCGGCATGTCGGGGGCGAACAGGCCCGGTGTGGTGGCTCCGCTCAGCTTGGGCCGGCCGGTCGTTCCGCCGGACGTCGACGCCTTCCACTCGGCGCTGACGGCATCCGGCAGCAGGGCGGTGTCGGCGTCGGAGCCAGCTCGTGGGTGACGACCAGTCGCGGGGCGGCGAGCTCAAGGATGGCCGCCAACTCCGGGGGCGGGAGCTTCGCAGACACCGGCTGCGGGGTGGCGCCGAGCTTCCAGGTGGCGAGGCACGCCTGGACGAAGCCAACGCCGTTCGGCAGGGCGATGGTGACCAGGTCGCCGGCGCGGACCCCCAGCGCGGCGTACGTCCGCGCCAGAGCGTTGGTCTGCTCGTCGAGCTGGCGGCGGCTCAGGGCCCGGACGCTGTCGCGGACGGCCGGCCGATCGGGTTCGCGCCGGGCCAGCTCGGTGATGTTCCGGGAGATCGACAGCTGCGCCACGCCGTCGAGCGTCGCACTGCGGGGCGGCCGCCGAGCCGTATGGTGGCCCGCGTGCAGCAGGTAGCGGTCATCTCCGGTGGGCTCTCCCACGAGCGCGACGTGTCCGTGCGGTCCGGTCGGCGGCTGGCCGAGGCGCTCGTCCGGCGCGGGATGGGGGTCGACCACTGGGACGTCGACGAGCGGTTCGTCGGCCTGCTCGCCGAGCACACCGCCGACGTCGCGTTCGTGGCGTTACACGGCGGGTCGGGGGAGAACGGCACCGTCCAGTCCCTGCTCGAGCTCGCCGGGGTGCCCTACGTGGGGTCGACTGCGGGGGCCTGCCGCGCCGCCTACGACAAGTCGATCGCCAAGACCCGGATGTCCGAGCGCGGCGTTCGCACTCCGGCGTGGGTCACCCTGCCCAGCACGATCTTCCGCGAGGTCGGGCCGCAGAACCTCTACGAGCTGGTCGACCGGGTGATCGGTTTGCCGCTGGTTGTCAAGCCGGTGACGGGCGGTTCGGCGCTCGGCGTCACGGTCGTGCGCACCGAGCAGGAGCTGCCCGGCGCGCTCGTCCAGGCCTACGCCTACGCGTCCGACGTGCTGCTGGAGGCCTATGTCAGCGGCGCTGAGGTCACCGTCTCGGTGCTCGACCTCGGCGACGGGCCGCAGGCGCTCGCGCCGATGCTCATCGAGCTCCCCGCCGGCACGTCGTATGACTACCAGGCGCGCTACGACGCCTCCTCTCGAGTGCGCTACACCTCGCTGTCCGACGACTCCGACCTGCTCGACGTACCTGCGCTGCGCGCCGTCGCCGAGCAGGTCCATGGTCTGCTCGGGCTGCGCGACCTGTCCCGGGTCGACGTGCTGATCGGCGCCGACGGCGCGCCGCAGGTGATCGAGGCCGCTGTGACGCCGGGCCTCACTGAGACGTCCACCTGGCCGCTCGCGGTGAGCTCCGCCGGGTACGACCTCGGCGAGGTCTACCAGAGGCTTGTCGGCAACGCCCAGCGCCGAGGCGGCTGACCGGTGCTGACTGCCCTGCTCGACGGTGCGCTGTTCGCCGAGCGCACCGGCACCGCCGCCTCCCGGGTGCTCGCCCTGCACGGCTGGGGCCGTGGCCGCGCCGACCTGCTGCCCGTCGTCCAGGGTCTGGACGCCCTCGTCCCGGACCTGCCCGGGTTCGGCTCGAGCCCGCCACCGCCCGAGCCATGGGGCACCGAGCAGTACGCCGAGCAGCTCGCGCAGGTGCTGGGTGGCCGCAGCTGGGTCCTTGTGGGCCACTCCTTCGGCGGCCGGGTCGCGGTGCAGCTGGCTGCCCGGCACCCCTCGCTGGTGGCCGGATTGGTGCTGACCGGGGTGCCGCTGCTGCGACGTACCGGTGGTTCGGCCAAGGCACCGCTGGCCTTCCGGCTGGCCAAGCGGCTGCATGCGGCCCGCCTGGTCAGCGACGCGCGGATGGAGCAGCAGCGCCAGCGGCACGGCTCGGCCGACTACCGCGCGGCGACCGGGGTGATGCGCGGAACGCTGGTCCGGACCGTCAACGAGGACTACCGCGACCTGCTGCCGGACATCAGCGCCCCGGTCCGGCTGGTGTGGGGGGCGAAGGACACCGCTGCCCCGTTGGCGATGGCCCGCGAGGCCCAGGCGTTGCTGCCGTCGGCGGAGCTGGTCGTCAGCCAACCCTCGGGGCACCTGCTCGACGAGCCGCTGCTCGCGCTGCTGCGCGACGCACTGGCGCAGCTGTGAGCTTCGACGTCGCCCTGCGGGTGCTGTCGGTCGTGCTTGCCGGCCTCGCCCTGCCGCGCTGGCT
The DNA here is from genome assembly GCA_043762595.1 of Frankiales bacterium. Lineage (GTDB taxonomy): Bacteria > Actinomycetota > Actinomycetes > Mycobacteriales > SCTD01 > JAYSQK01. Next base: position 3,812 of record JAYUMN010000031.1, on the reverse strand, counting down.
GCGGGTCGCCCAGCGGGAGCACTACATCCCGCGCCGGGCGGCCTGGGCCTGGGCGCTGTGGAGCTCGCGGTCGCCCCGCTCGTTCTTCCTCGGCCTGGGGATGTTCGGGCTGTTCCTCCTCGGCCTGGTCGTGCCGGTCCTGCTGGTGCCGGCCGCTCTGCTCGGGGTGATCGTCCCGGTCGGGTTGCCCTACCGCGGGCGCACGTCGCCGCTGGCCTGGACCCCGCGGGTGCGCCGGCTCGCCGCGGTCACGGCCTTTTTGGTGCTGCTGTCGGCCACCCTCGCCAGCGCCTCCCTGGCGGTCGCGGCCGTGGTCGCGTTGCCGTTCCTGGTCGACCTGTCGCTGACGATCACCGCACCGCTGGAACGCCGGCTGTCGGCGAAGTACCTGGTGCAGGCCCGCGAGCGGATGCAGCGGGTGCAGCCGACCGTCGTCGCGATCACCGGCTCCTATGGCAAGACGACCACCAAGGCATATCTCGCGCACCTGCTCGGCCAGACCCGGTCGGTGCTGGCCAGCCCGGCCAGCTTCAACAACGAGATGGGGCTGTCCCGCGCCGTCAACGAGCATCTGGTGCCCGGCACGGAAGTCTTCATCGCCGAGATGGGTACCTACGGCCCGGGGGAGATCGCCCGGCTGTGCGCGCTGTTCCCACCTGACGTCGCGGTGCTGACCGCGATCGGCGAGATGCACCTCGAACGCATGCGCGACAAGCAGGGCGTGCTTGCGGCCAAGTCCGAGATCACCGAGCAGGCAAGGGTTGTCGTAGTCAACAACGACGACCCGCTGCTGCGCACGCTCGCCGACCGGTGCGCCGCCCGCGGCCAACAGGTGGTGCGCTGCTCGACCGGCGATGCCGCGTCCGATGTCTACCTGGCCGGCGGCACGCTCACGGTGCGCGGCACGGTCGTCGCCGCGGTCACCCTGCCGGCGGCGGTGCACCCAGGCAACGCCGCCTGCGCCATCGGGGCGGCCCTGGCCCTCGGTGACGACATCGCCCGGCTCGCAGGGCGGCTGGACACGTTGCCGACCGTCGCGCACCGGCTCGAGCCGGTCGCGTTGCCCAACGGCAGCTGGATCCTGGACGACACCTACAACGCCAACCCCGACGGCGCACGCGAGGCCGTACGCCGGGCCGTCGCGCTCGGGGCCGGTCAGGGCGGCCGGGTACACGTCGTCACTCCCGGCATGGTCGAACTCGGCGCGGTCCAGGGCGAACGCAACGAGACCCTCGCCCGGGAGGCTGCCGAGGCGGGGATCGCGACCCTCGTCGTGGTCGGGCGCACCAACGCGAGCGCGCTGAAACGGGGTGCCTTCGGGACGGCAACGGAGGTCCTTGCGACCCCGACCCGCGAGCAGGCGGTGGCGTTGCTGGAAACCAAGACCCACGCCGGAGACGTCGTACTGTTCGAAAACGATCTTCCCGATCACTACCCGTGAGGTGTTCCTGTGGCTGACGTCGCCGTCGTGTTCGGCGGTCCCTCGCCCGAGCACGACATCTCGATCCTGACCGGTCTGCTGTGCGAGCGGGTCCTGCGCGAGGCCGGCCAGGACGTGCTCCCGATCTACTGGACGCGGACCGGTGAGTGGGTGCTGTGCCCCGCCAAGCTCGAAGCCAGAGACTATCTCGACGGCGCGCCGAAGGCCGGCAGCAAGCTCAGCCTGGATCTGCGGACCGGCTTCGGCGTGAAGAAGGGGCTCGGTGGCCCGAAGCCCCTTGCGATCCCAGCAGCGCTGAACTGCTGCCACGGCGGGCCGGGTGAGAATGGCGGCCTGAACGCCGTATTCGAGCTACTGGGCATCCCGCTGACCGGCGGGCCGGCGCCGCTCGCCGCCCTCGGCATGGACAAGCTTGCCTTCGGGGCGGTCCTGCAGTCGGCCGGCATCTCGTCGCTGCCGCGGGTGGCGCTGACATCCACGCCGCCACCGTTCGCCGGCCCATACATCGTCAAGCCGCGCTTTGGCGGCAGCTCGATCGGCATCGAGATCGTCCAGGACTTCGAGACTGCGGCCGCGCTGGGTCGCTCCCAGCTCCAGTTGCGGAACGGCGCCGTGCTCGAGCCGTATAGCAAGGGGGCGGTCGACCTCAACCTGGCGTTTCGCACGCACCCGTCGCTGCAGACCTCGCTGCTGGAGAAGCCCCTCGCCCCAACCGTGGCTGAGGGCATCTACTCCTACGCACAGAAGTACCTGCAGGCAGACGGTCTGGTGGCCGCGCCGCGGGAGCTGCCGGCGCAGGTGCCGGCCTCGGTCACGGCCGAAGCCGAGCGGTTGACGGCTGCGGTCGTCGAGGTCACCGGCCTGCGCGGGCTCGGCCGGCTGGACTTCCTGCTCGTTGACGATGTCCTCTACGTCAACGAGGTCAACACCATCCCCGGGTCGATGTCGCTCTACCTGTGGCCCGCCACGGTGCCTGCTGCCGAGTTGCTGCTGGGCGTGATCGAGGAGGCCCGGGCGTCGCAGGGACGGTACGAGGCGGGGAGCTCCTTCGAGCCTGGTGTGGCGCTGCGGGCCGCGGGTGGGATGGCCGGCAAGCTCGGCGCGATCGGCAGGTAGGCGGGCTCGTTGGCCGGCTCAGACCGGGTCCACGACCCGGATCCAGACGGTGCGGAACAGCGCTGGCGTGCCCTGCAGCACTACCAGCCGCGGGTCCGGGACGTCGAGCAACCGGCCGGTCACCAGCGGGCGGAGGGGAGCGAGACGGCGGTCCGCGAGCACCGCGTCGACCGCGGTCCGCTCGCCACCCAGCACCACCGCATCCAGGCCGGCCAGGTGCGGCAGCAGGTGCGTGGCCGCGTTGTCGGCAGCGGCGGCCAGGGCGACCGACACCTGGCCCTCCCGCCGCCGGGCGAACCGCTGCTGCGACCAGCCGCCGGCCGCCGACCGGCCGTGGACCTGGCGCGAGCCGACCTTCGAGCTGACCAGCACGCAGCCCTCGAAGACGCCGGCCGCGTGCCCACCGAGCCGCGCCAGCAGCACCCCCACCCGCCGAACGTGCAGGCAGTGCCCGACGAGGTCCTCACCGACCAGCGGACCGAACGGCACCTCGCACTCGGCGACCGCTCCATCCGCGCCGACGAGCCGCACCACCGCCCCGGCGTACGACGAGACAGTGGCGCCGTGCCGGTCGGTGAACCCGGTCAGCCAGCGAGCGAGGCGCTCGGGCGGGACGCTGACCCAGCGGCCACCGCCCGCGGCGGGGCGGGAAGTCATGACCCGCATGCTCGCACCGGACCCGGCGACGGGCTCGGGAGGTGGCAGGCTACGCAGCACGCCGACGTGACCAGCGCCGGGCGCCGACCGAGAAAGCAGGACCCTTGACGCTGATGGGCAGGACCGCCCTGGTGACTGGCGCCGCGAGCGGCATCGGCGCCGCCGTGGCAACCCGGCTGGCCGCAGACGGGGCGCGCGTGATCGTCGTCGACCTCAACGCAGAGGCCGCGTCCCGCGTCGCCGCCGACATCGGTGGGACGTCGCTGGCCGCCGATCTCACCGACCTGGACGCGGCGCAGGACGTCCTGGTGGCGGCCCGGACGGCCGACATCGTCGTGAACAACGCCGGCTTCCAGCACGTCGCCCCGCTCGAGGACTTCCCGCCGGAGCGGTTCTCGGCGATCCTGCGCCTGATGGTCGAGGCGCCGTTCCGCCTTGTGCAGGCCGCGCTGCCGCACATGTACGCGCAGGGCTGGGGGCGTGTCGTCAACATCAGCTCGGTGCACGGCTTGCGCGCCTCGGCGTACAAATCGGCCTACGTGACGGCCAAGCACGGGCTCGAAGGCCTGTCGAAGACCATCGCGCTCGAGGGTGGCCC
>JAYUMN010000030.1:0-9020 GCA_043762595.1 Frankiales bacterium | reverse complement strand
GGCTGCCCGATGGAGGTGCTGATTCCGACGGCAGCGGTGAGTTGTACGCGGTGGCCGCGGACGGTGAACGGCTGGGCGGCGGCGGCCCGGAGTCGCTGTACGACAAGCTCGGCCTGCCGGGGTTCGAGGTCTTCGCACAGCACGGTGAACTCGTCGCCACCCAACCGGGCGGCGCTGTCCCCAGGACGCAGCAGCGCGGTCAACCGTTGGCTGAATTGCTGCCGGACCAGGTCGCCGGCCACCGTGCCCGCCACCACCGCGATCTGGACCAAGGCCGCAAGCACCGCCCGGTCAGTCACCCCCGCCGCGCCCCGCCACAGCAACGGGTTACGGTCCGCCGCGGGCCAGGCGACTGCGAAAGGGGCTACGGTCGCTTCGCTGTTCATCGTGACGTCGAGGAAACCGGATGACCCGTGGAGGGGCCGCAGTGCAGCCCAATGAGCGGTCGCAGGACATCGCGCCGATCGAAGACGGTCCGGTCGCCGGCGCGCGGCACCGGGCGCTGTTGCGCCCTGGCTATTGGTCACCCCGCCCTTGCCGATGATCAACGGTTTCCGTCCGCGGGCAGCGTTGCTGGCCGGGCGATTTGCCGGCTGGGTGTCGTCGACGTCCGGGCGCGGTGCGGGTGCGACGCTTCCCGGCACGGTTGCGCTGCGGATCGAGCCACGACTGCTTGCCAGCCTTGCCGAAGGCCGTCAGGTCGCGGTCGTGTCGGCAACCAACGGCAAGACGACCACTACCCGGATGCTGGCCGCCGCGCTCGCCAGTTCGGGCGCGAAGGTACTCAGCAACACCGGCGGGTCGAATCTGGAGCGTGGGGTGGTTGCAGCGCTGATGACCGACCCCAACCGCCTTATCCGGACGGTTGCCCTTGAGGTCGATGAGCTAGCCCTGCCAGTCGTTGCCGCCAAGGCCCGGCCGGACCTGTTCGTCCTGGGCAACCTCTCCCGGGACCAGCTGGACCGAATGACCGAGTGCCGGGTCATCGTGGCGAAGTGGCAGCAGATGTTCGCCACGCTGTCGGCGCACGACGAACAGGTGGGTGCCGGGCCGGTAAAGGTGGTGGCGAACGCCGACGATCCGTTGGTCGCTGCCGCAGTGCTGGACGGTTCCACCAACTGCCCCCGGCATACCCTCGACATCACCTGGGTGGCGGTTGGGCAACCATGGACGGCCGACGCGGCGTCCTGCCCGTCCTGCTCGACCCCATGGCAGTTCCAGCCGGGGGCCTACGCGTGCGGCAGCTGCGGCTTCAGCCGCCCCGCTCCGACCTGGGAGCTCACCGGGATGGACCTGCGCGGACCTCAGGGTCTGGTGCTGCCGTTGCAGCTGTCGCTGCCCGGCCGCTCGAACCGGGCGAACGCTGTCCTGGCGGTTGCTGCGTCCGCGGTCCGCGGCATCGATCCAGCGGCGGCGCTGCGAGCGATGTCGTCGATGATCGACGTCGGTGGCCGCTACGCCGTCGTTGACTATGCGGGGGGTCCGGTGCGGCTGTTGTTGGCGAAGAACCCGGCCGGCTGGCAGGAGATGCTCGCGCAGCACAACGAGGAGCAGCAGTCAGACGTCGTCCGGCCGATCGTGCTGGCGTTGAACGCCCGAACCGCCGACGGCCAGGACACTTCGTGGATCTGGGACGTCCCGTTCGAAGCACTGGCCGGGATCCCGGTCGTGGTGTCGGGCGAGCGTGCGGAGGACCTCGCGGTCCGACTGCGATACGCAGGGGTTGACTTCACCATGGTCCGTGAGCCCCTGGCGGCGGTCGCCGCAGCTCGGCGGCACCCACACCAGGTGGTGGACCTGCTCGCCACCTACACCGCGTTCACCGCCGTACGACGACACCTGGGGCTTGGGTCGTGAGCCGCGCCGGTCCCTCGTCGGTGACGGTGGTGTCACTGTTTCCGTCGTTGCTCGGGACCTACGGCGACGGCGGCAACGCCCTGATCCTGCAGCGCCGCTGTCAGTGGCGCGCCATCGACGTAGAACTGATTGCGGTCAATGCCGGTGACGCCGTCCCGACCGGGGGTGACATCTATCTGCTCGGCGGTGGGGAGGACGGCAGCCAGTTGGCGGCCATGAATGCCCTGCGTGGAACCGCGGCAGCTGCCAGCTCGCTCAGTGTCGCGCTCGAGGCCGGCGCTCAGATGCTCGCGGTGTGTGCAGGATTGCAATTGTTGGGTCACAGCTTCGCAGACTCGACCGGCGCAACGACGCCTGGTCTGGCGTTGTTGGATGTGACGACCGGGCGGCTCGCAACGCGAGCTGTGGGGGAATTGCTAGCCGATCCGGACCCCACCCTGGGGATTCCTGCGTTGAGTGGTTTTGAAAATCACGGCGGACATACCGTGCTGGGCCCCGCCGCAACCCCCCTCGGGCTGGTCCGCCGTGGCACCGGGAACGGACCGGCCGCACCTGGCGAGGCCGTGAGCGAGGGAGCCCTGCAGGGAGGCATCGTTGCCACGTACCTGCACGGTCCGGTCCTCGCGCGCAATCCCGCATTGGCCGACCTGTTGATTGCCAGAGCGATGGGAATAGCACTGGCAGCGCTGACCCCGCTGGCAATGCCGGAACACGACGCGCTGCGTTCCAGGATCGGCATGGACACCCGATGAACGATCCCCGGGCCGGTCAGGAGGTGGCCTGGTCCCGGGCCGGATAAACCACCTCGATCAGGACCAGCTGCACCGCCGCAGCGGCAGGCACGGCGATCAGCGCGCCGACAATCCCGAGCAGGGAGCCACCCAGGATGACCGCGACGATCGTCACGAGCGGCGAGACATCGACGGTCTTTCGCAGCACCCGGGGATTGAGCAGGTAGTCCTCGAACACCCGGTACACGACGTGGAACGCCACCGTGATCAGCGCGGCGGTCGGGGAAACGGTGGCCAGCGCCACCAACGCGACCAGCACACCAGCGATCGAAGAACCAACCAGCGGGACCAGGTCCAACACCCCGGTGAGCACCGACAGCACCAGTGCGTAGGGCACCCCCAGGATCAGCAGCAGGGCGTAGGAGGTGATCACCGCCACGACGGAGGTGGCGAAGTTACCCAGGACGTACCCGCCGACCCGGACGGTCACTTCGTCAGCCAGCAAGCCGAAACGCGGCCGGCGGTGCAGCGGCACCAGCCGATAGACGGCGTGCTTGATCCGCGGCAGATCGGCGAGGAAGTAGATGATCAACACCAGCGTCAGCAGCAGCTGCAGGGCGAATGACAACACCGCCGTGCCGGCCGAGAGCAGCCCGCCGGCAGCCCCGACCGTCAAGCCCCCACTGAGACTCCGCTCCACCTGTCGGGCCAGGTGATACTTGGCGTTGAGCCGGCCGAACGCATTGTGCTGATCCTGCAGCTCCCGGGCGTAGCGCGGCGCGGCGTTGACCAGCTGCGTCGCCTCCCGCGCCAGCGGCGGTAGGGCAGCGGCGAGGAACGCCCCGAGGAGTAGCAGGGCAACGACCGCGATCAGGGCCACCGCCCGTGGCCGGGACAGTCCGTGGCGAACCAGCCAGCGCACCGCCGGATCCAGCCCGATCGCGACGAACACCGCGACCAGCAGCAGCACCAGCTCGTGGCGCACGACGTGCAGCATGAACCCCAGCAGCAGCGCAAGCAACGCGCCGGTCGTCGCGGTGAAACCCCTGCGCAGATCCGACCGCCGACCGATCGGCGCGCCAGGCACCCCGAATGGCTGCTCCTCACTGACCTGCGCCGCCAAGCGGCGCGCCTGCTCGTCGAGCAGCAGCGAATCGGCGCGTCGGGCCGCCTGGACCGCGACCCGCTCCACCCGATCAGCTTCCTGCTGGACAGCATCGCGATCCGGCACTGGCGCCGTTCCGGCGGCCGGCAGATCGGGACCGTCCGGCTGACCTGGCTGCTGCCTGCCGCTCACCGCCGGAATCCCTCACAGCGTGTCATACGGCGAGCCCGGACCCGAGGTTGATCGACGGCGCGATGATGACCGTTCAGGGCGGCACGGTGCAGACCCTTATCCAAGGCGGTGCGCCGGAACTGGTCGCGCTGCCGGAACTGGTCGGCCAACTCCGCCGCCGGCAGTAGCCACGACCAGATCGACCGGCACCGGCCCAACAGCGCGGCGCGAGCCGATGCGCCGGCGTCGCGCGAACGACGGGCTGCGGACGGCAGAGGCGTGGCCATAGGCTCATACCCTGCCAGCCGGTACCTGCATATTGCCTGAATGCCGCTCTGCAGCCAGCCGGAACCGGTGGCAGCGGGACGTACTGTAACCATGTGTCGCACCCCGTTCAGCCGCTCGATGAACAGCTGCGGCCGGTGGACGAGCCCGGTTCGCCGCGGGTGACGAGACCAGCGGGCCATGTCCCGCGGCGGGTGCGGCGGGGCGCCGGACCGTTGACCGCGTGCCTGGTGCTGGCTGGCGGCGCAGTCGCCGCGGCAGTGTTCGGTCCGAACAGCTGGGCGACGCCAGCTCTGCTCACCGTGGCCTTCGTCCTTGCGGCGGTTGCCCTTGTCCGGGTCCGCGCCGTCGCGACGCGGCTGCTGGCCGGCGCGGGCGCGCTGCTGTCGGCAATGGCGCTCGGCATCGTTGTCGTCAACAGCTATTACAGCTACTACGACTCTTGGGGGGCGCTGTGGGCTGATGTCAGCGCCGACAACGGCGTGTCCGCCGCGCCCGCGCTGATCCCGGTGGTGCGCCCGGGGGCCGTGTCGGGCGCCCCCCGTGGCCAGGGCCGGGGCCCGATTCAGGGTAAGCGAGGCGGCCAGGGACGGTTGCTCACGGTGCTGATGCCAGGCCCGGTGAGCGGGGTCAACGGTCGGGGTGCGCTGATCTGGCTACCACCGGAGTACGACGAACCGAGCTACCGCACCACCCGCTTTCCGGTCCTCGAGCTGCTGCACGGCGACCCCGGTGGCCCCAGGAGCTGGGTCAATGGCCTGAATCTGCCAGCCGTGCTCGACCGGGAGTACGCAACCGGGACCTCGATGCCAATGATCGTAGTGATGCCCGACGTGCATGGTGCGTTTGAGGGCCAGCAGTGCCTGGATATCGCGTCCGGGCCCCGGCTCGACACCTATTTGACCCAGGACGTACCCGCTGGCCTTGCCGCACAGGTACGGAGCGCGCCGACCGGGCGCCGCTGGGCGGTCGGCGGCCTGTCCGAGGGCGCGTTCTGCGCAGCCCGACTGGCTCTGCGCAACCCGACCTCGTTCGGCGCCGTTGCGGTCATGGACGGGTATTTCCACACCGATGTCACCGGCGGCCTGCGGCGTCGGCTCTATCAAGGCGGCCGGGTGCCAACGGCCGACGACCCGACCGAGCTGCTGAAGACCATGCCATCAAGCAGCCAGCTTCCCGCCTTCTGGATCATGGCCGGGACCGGCAATGCGCAGGATTACCACAACGCCATTGCCTTTGCGACGCGGCTCGGCCATCGACAAGACCTACGGTTCCTGACCGTGATCGGTGGTCGGCACACGACGGCAGCCTGGCGGATGGCGTTCCCGGACCTGCTCCGATGGGCTGCTGCCGCTGTGAGCGGCCACCCGACGTACGGTCAGACCTCGGTGCGTGGGTGACCGTCGGGGGGGCTGGGCTGGTTCGACCGCGCCCCAGTGGGGTCCTGCGAGGCCGTGGTGAGGACCCTGTGGGGACACCCGACGGGCACCGCTCTGGTCCATCTCGGTGGGGCAACGCGGCAGCTGCCTGCCAATGACCGAGCGGTCGCGATCGGTTCGGCGCCCGGCGGCTGCCCTGGCCACCAGGTGTCGGGGTGTCCAGGGTCGGCGTGGAACTACCCGCTGTTCATTGCGGAGACATCGATCTCGAGAGTGATCTTGTCCAGGGCGAGGACGTCGCGAACTGCTCAGGCAGCGGCCGGGCTCAGCCGCCGGGACCGGCGGCGGGCCACCTCGACGACCCGCCAGCCATGTGCCAGGGCGTGCCGCCGGAGCTCCCGATCTGGGTTCACCGCGACGGGTACGCCCACCGCCTCCAGGAACGGCAAGTCGCTGATCGAGTCGCTGTACGCCGAGCAACTGCCGAGGTCGTAGCCGCGCTCGCCTGCCAGCTGCTGGACCTCGGCGACCTTGCCAGTCTTGTAGCAGAACGGGCCGGCGAGCCGACCGGTGTAACGGCCGGCCAGGTCGATTTCGGAGCGGGTTCCACAGGCTCCTTCGAGGCCGAGCTCGGTGGCAAGGCGTCCGACTATCTCGATCGGGCTCGCGCTCACGATCACCCGGTCCTCGCCACGTGCTGCGTGGTCGGCCAGCAGCTGCCGAGCCTCGGGCAGGACCGCGGCTTTGAGTTTGGGGATGAACGCGTCACCGAGCGCGATCACATCGGCGGCCGGGTGGCCGGCGACGGCCCCAAGGATCCGCTCGCGCAGCTCGGCGCTGCCCTCGTCGGTCGCCCCCTTGAGCACGAAGCGGACAGCCGACAACGCATCGAGCAGCAGAGCCCTCGGTGGCACATAGCCGGCACGGAAGGCCGCCACCGCGAGCGGGAAGTTGGCCGAGCCGCGGATCAGGGTGCGATCGAGGTCGAAAAAGGCTGCTGCCGTTCCCATCACGTGCTCCCGGTCCGCCGGTCCCTGACGTACGTCTGCGTAGGTTACTTGCCCGTAGGTTCGCCGTCGAGCCCCCGGTTCCCGGGCCCGCGCGTGCCGGCCGGCACCTGCCCAGGCGTAGCGCTGCCGTCGTGCGGTCAGGGTCCGCTATGCTGCGGCGGTCCCCGACGGCCAGACGGCGTGGGCGCGCCTTCAGGTCTGGGTAGCGTCCCCATCGTCTAGCGGCCCAGGACTCCACCCTTTCAAGGTGGCTACGCGGGTTCGAATCCCGTTGGGGGCACGGAACGACAGTTTCAAGCAAGGTCTGAGATCGCCTCAGGCCCCGTAGCGCAGTTGGTTAGCGCGCCGCCCTGTCACGGCGGAGGTCGCGGGTTCGAGTCCCGTCGGGGTCGCTGCACGACTAGGTCAGGTAGCTCAGCTGGTAGAGCATGCGCCTGAAAAGCGCAGGGTCGGCGGTTCGATCCCGTCCCTGACCACCCTGTCGGGACCTGTGCCCGATGTCCGCCACACCCGGTGCGAACTTGCCCGGCCGGCCGCAGCGACTGGCGAGGCGCCTTGTTCGCCGCCCGCGCGCGGGCGGTAGCTGCCGTGTTGGTCAGCTCTGGCGAGGCAATGGGATGCCGGCGAGCAGCGCCCGAACCTCGAGCTCACGGTAGCGACGATGGCCGCCAAGGGTGCGGATGGACGTCAGTTTGCCCGACTTCGCCCACCGGGTGACCGTCTTGGGGTCGACGCGGAACATCGTGGCGACTTCAGCGGGGGTCAGCAAGGCCTCGGCATCGGGGGTGCGGCTGCTCATCGCTAGGCGTCCTTTCATGGGCGGGCAGGCTGGTCGCCTGTCCCAAGAGTAAGGGTCTGCGATGTCTCCTGTGTCCGGAATAGCCCACGAGGGTCATGTTGTGACTACCCCTCACCTGCTCAGTTCGCCGCCTCGATCGCCTGCAGCGCCTTCATCCGAGCGGTGACCCGCCCGTAGGCAGCCGCTGACCGAGCTGCGTCACCCTCATTGAGCGAGGCCAGTGCGAGGGCGACGTCGCGTGCCGATTCGTCCTGGGCCAGCTCGGCGTCGTCGAGCAGATGCACCAGGCCGCCATAGTCCAACTCGACGAGCGAGCGTGGGTGGAATTCCTCGAGCCAGCGACCGAGGTCTTCGACCCCGTCGATCAGCGCAGCATCCTCGACCGACCGGCGAAGGACTGACAGCGCCCGGGCAGCCCTACGGCGGGCCCGTGACATCGGCGTCCGATAGGTCAGGGATCGGCCCGTACGCCGTCCCGGCGGCGCGCCGGCCGCACCGCCTGGCTCGCCCGGGGTGCAGCTCCGCTCGTCGGAATCGACCAGCACGAACCAGCGCAGCGGCACCTGCCAGGTACAGGTCAGCACATGCGTGCGGGTGCTGGCGTGGTCGAGCCGCCAACGGTCGAGCGCCACCTCGGCCTGCTCGACCAGCACCCGGGGCGCGAAGGCGTCGGCGAGCTCGTCCGGGAGGTCAGAAACGAACTCAGTCAGGCCCATCCACGAACGCACCTCGGTCCGCCACGGGCAGAGCAGCGTCACCCCGTCGATCTCGAGGACGAACGCCTCCTCGCCAACCTGCGGCAACCGCCGCGGTGGCCGCCCAGCAGCCGACCGCAGCGCGGCTGCGCGCTCGATCGACATCGCCTCGGCTGACCCGATCCGGGCCGCGCCGAACACGTAGGGCTGCCAATACCCCCGCTCGCCGCCTTCGAACGCGGCGAGCGGTTCGTAGACCCGAAGGCTCGCCACGTACGCCATCACGTTGGCATCGTCGCATGCGCTGATAGCTACCCTCGGCTGCCGGGGCACACCTCCCCCGGACCGCCGCGCGGGGGCGACCGCCGCCGTCATGCCAAGGGAGCCCGATGGGCGTCTTCGATCGCGCCGACCATCTCAAGGACGCCGGCCACGAGCAGGTCGTGTTCTGCCAGGACCCGCCAAGCGGGCTCCGCGCGATCATCGCGATCTATTCGACCGCCCTCGGGCCGGCGCTGGGCGGCACCCGCTTCTACCCATACGTCAACGAGGACGCCGCACTGTCCGACGTCCTCGCCTTGTCACGGGCAATGGCTTACAAGGCGGCCTGTGCCGGTCTGGATCTCGGCGGCGGCAAGGCCGTCATCATCGGCGACCCGGCGACGATGAAGACCGAACCCCTGCTGCGCGCCTTCGGCCGGATGGTCCAGTCGCTTGGCGGGCGTTACTACACGGCCTGTGACGTCGGCACCTACGTCCAGGACATGGATGTCATCGCCAGAGAGTGCGACTTCGTGACCGGTCGCTCCCCTGAGCACGGGGGAGCCGGCGACAGCGCGGTCCTAACGGCGTACGGCGTGTTCCAGGCGATGCGCGCAGCGGCCGAGCACACCTGGGGCGCCCCATCGCTGCGCGACCGCCGGGTCGCTGTCGAAGGCGTCGGCAAAGTCGGCCGGCTGCTCGTCGACCTGCTGCTCGACGACGGGGC
>JAYUMN010000029.1:0-11048 GCA_043762595.1 Frankiales bacterium | reverse complement strand
CGGTCCAGGCCGTTCACGGAGCCCTCTTTGAAGCTTTTGCTCCCAGCCGCGGCCGGCAGAAGGCCGGTATCCCCGGCTGGGAACCCGATCACACCGATCCGTTCGCCCACGACGGGTCCTTGCGGCGAGAAGGTGAAGACGTGGCCCTGCAGCGGACGGCTGACCCGGATGAGGGCCGTGTCGCTCGAGTCATCCAGGCCCAACACCTCGGCGGAGACCGACCGCGTCCCCTGGGTGACTCGCAACGTGGCCGAGCCCTTGACCACGTGGGCCACCGTAGCCACAAGATCGTTACCGATCAGGAAACCGGTGCCAGAGCCTCCTTCGCCGCAACGCTGAGTGTCGATACGGACGACACCTGACGTCACTGCCGCGTACGCCTCGGCGAACGTTGACGGGGTTGGACTGGGCGCCGGAGTTTGGCTCTGCGACGGCGACGGCGACGGCGACGGAGACGGAGACGGAGAAGGCGACGGAGGTGAGGGTGACGTCGGGATCGCCGTCGACTGCCGCGTCGAACACGCGGCAAGCAGGACCAAGAGGACGGCCGGAACACCGGCGGCTCGTCGTGCGTGGGTTGGCATGGCGGCACGATGTCGCACCGGAAGAATTCCCGACAGCAGTTCCGCGAACATTGACGCAGCGCAGCCGGCTCGTCACGCAGGTCGCAATGTGCTTTTCGTTGAGCGGAGGATGCGAGATTCGAACTCGCGAGGGGTTGCCCCCAACACGCTTTCCAAGCGTGCGCCATAGGCCAACTAGGCGAATCCTCCCGACGTGGCTGTCGGCGATGCTAGCCGAACCACTGCCCCGGCGTACCGGCTAGCATCGTCGATAGACCCCTCGTGCGGCGCCAATCTCGCTGAACTCCCCCAGGGCCGGAAGGCAGCAAGGGCAGGCGGGCTCTGGGCGGGTGCGCGAGGGGTCCTCTTCGTGGGAGGGACCGCTCGTGGCGCTGGCGCTCTACCGTAAGTACCGCCCCGGCAGCTTCGCCGAGGTCAAGGGCCAGGAGCACGTCACCGGCCCGCTGCAGCAGGCGCTGCGCAACGGCCGGATCCATCACGCCTACCTGTTCAGCGGGCCGCGTGGCTGCGGCAAGACCTCCAGCGCGCGCATCCTGGCCCGCTCGCTGAACTGCGACCAGGGGCCGACGCCGGACCCGTGCGGGGTCTGCGACAGCTGCGTTTCGCTGGCCCCCAACGGGCCGGGCTCGCTCGACGTCGTGGAGATCGACGCGGCCTCGCACGGCGGCGTCGACGACGCCCGCGACCTGCGCGAGCGGGCCTTCTACGCGCCGGTATCGAGCCGCTACAAGGTCTACATCATCGACGAGGCACATATGGTGTCGCGTGAGGGCTTCAACGCGCTGCTGAAGCTGGTGGAGGAGCCGCCGGAGTTCCTCCGGTTCGTCTTCGCCACAACCGAGCCGGAGAAGGTTCTGTCGACCATCCGCTCGCGCACCCACCACTACCCGTTCCGGCTGATGCCCCGGCGGGAGCTCACCGACCTGCTCTCCTCGGTGGTTGCCGCGGAGGGCATCGCGGTCGACCCGACGGTGCTGCCGCTCGTCGTAAGGGCAGCCGCCGGCAGCGCCCGCGACGGGCTGTCGATCCTCGATCAGGTGCTCGCCGCGGCCGGCGCCGAGGGGGTCACCCGCGACGCCGCGGCATCCCTGCTCGGGGTCACCCCCGACACGCTGCTGGACGACGTCGTCGACGCCTTCGCCGCCCGCGACAGCGCCGCAGTCTTCACCACCGTCGACCGGGTGATGGAGCACGGCCACGACCCGCGGCGGTTCGCCCAGGACGTCTTGGAGCGGCTGCGTGACCTCGTCGTGCTCGACGCCGTCCCCGAAGCCGGCGACACCGGTCTGCTCGACTGCCCGCCCGAACAGCTCGCCCGGATGGCCCGCCAGGCAGCCAGTCTCGGCACGGCGGGGCTGTCCCGCGCCGCCGACCTGTTGCACGCCGGCTTGACCGAGATGCGCGGTACGACGGCACCGCGGCTGCTGCTCGAGCTGGTCTGTGCGCGGGTCCTGCTCCCGGCTGCCAGCGCCGACGACAGCGCGGTGCTGAGCCGGCTCGAACGGCTCGAGCGACGCTTCGACATCGCCGGCGACGCCGTGCCGGTCGTGCCCCCGGCGCACGTCTCCGGGCCGCACCACGTCGAGCACCCGTCGGGGATGCCGGCCGGGGTCACCGGTCAGCTGACCAACCCGCCCGACCCGGTGGTGGGCCGGCCGTCGGCTCCGGACGCACCAAGGGTGACGGAGCAACCCACCAAGCCGGCTGACCTGGTGGCGAAGCCGCGTGTCCCACCGACCGCCACGACCGGCCCGCCGACCCCCGCCGCTGGGTGGCCCACGACGGCGGTCCCCGGGGCGGCCGGCCAGCCAACGGCCGCCGCCCCCGAGCATGGCCATGATCCGGCGCTGGCCGTCGCGCCGGTCCCGGGTGGGCTTGATGCGACCGCCGTTCGCCGCGCGTGGGACGCGGTGCTCGAGGCTGCCAAGGGGCGCAAGAAGACGACGCATGCGCTGCTGCTCAATGCGCAGGTCGTCGAACTCGCCGGGCGGACGGTGACGCTCGCCTTCACGACGGCGGCGCTGCTGCGACAGTTCCAGTCGAGCACCAACACCGACGTGCTGAAGGAGGCCTTCCAGACCGTCCTGGGGGCCGATCTCGACATCGCGTGCACGGTGGCGGGTGCGCCGGTGCCGCCGACCACCGCCGGCACGGCGCGGTCAGCGTCCCCAGCTCAGGACGGATTCGCGCCCGGCGACGAGGAGGTGCCGGAGGACCCGGACCTGCCCCGGTCGGCGCGCGCCGACAACGCCGAGGACGCGGCACTCAAGCTGGTCCAGCAGCAGCTCGGTGGCCGGGTCGTGAGCACCCGCGGCGACTGACCGCGACCCCGGCCCGGCGCCGGTTTGCGCGCCCAGCCCGGCCGATCGGCCACCAGGCGAGTCCTAAACGACCGATTCGACGTCGGCGTAGTGGCAGGCCACTGGATGGCCCTGGCCGCGCTCGATGAGCCCAGGTTGCTGCTCGACGCATTGGCTCTTCTGGTCGTCGGTGAGTTGGTCGCGGAAAACCTGGCAGCGGGTGCGGAACCGGCAGCCGCTCGGTGGGTTGGCCGGTGACGGCACGTCCCCGCTGATGACGATCCGGCGGCGAGCCCGCTCCTTGCGCGGGTCAGGGATCGGGATGGCCGACAGCAGCGCCCGCGTGTAGGGATGCGCCGGTCGTGCAAACAACTCCTCACGGGTACCGATCTCGACGATCCGGCCGAGATACATCACGGCGACCCGGTCGGCGATGTGCCGGACCACCGACAGATCGTGCGCGATGAACAGGTAGGACAGGCCCAGCTCGTCCTGCAACGTCTCGAGCAGGTTCACGACCCCGGCCTGGATCGAGACGTCGAGCGCCGAGACCGGTTCGTCCAGCACGAGGACCTTGGGCTCGAGGGCCAGGGCGCGGGCGATGCCGACCCGTTGGCGTTGTCCGCCAGAGAACTCGTGCGCGTAGCGGTTGCCGTGCTCAGGGTTGAGCCCAACCAGCCGCAGCAGCTCCTGCACCCGGTCGCGGCGGCCGTGCCGGTCGCCGGCGAGGTCGTGGATGACGAGCGGCTCGGCGACGATGTCGTTGACGGTCATTCGCGGATTGAGTGAGGCGTAGGGGTCCTGGAAGACCAGCTGCAGCTCGCGCCGGAGCCCCCGCAGGTCCTTGCCCCTGAGCTTGGTGACGTCGCGCCCGCCGTACATCACCTGGCCCGACGTTGCGGGCTGCAGGTTGAGCACCGCCCGGCCGGTGGTGGACTTGCCGCAGCCGGATTCGCCGACAACCCCGAGGGTCTCGCCGCGGTAGAGGTCGAACGACACGTCGCACACGGCATGGATCTCACCGGCCGTACGACGCAGCAGCCCGCTGCTGCGGACCGGGAAGTGCTTGACCAGCTGGCGGACCGACAGGACCGGCTCATCCTCGCGCGGCCGGTCGACGGATTCGGCCTCGATGGCGGTCACGCGCCCTCCTGCGATGTACGCCGGTCCGCATCGGCCTGGCTGGCCTGCGCCGCATCGACCCGCTCCTCGACGCTGCCGACATCGGTGCCGTCGGCGGTGAAACTGGAGGCGAGATGACACGCGGCGCTGTGGCCGATCCCGTCGACCTGCAACAGGGCCGGCTCGGTCTGGTCGCAGACCTCGATGCGGTAGGTACAGCGGGACGAGAACGGGCAGCCCGGCGGCAGGTTGAGCAGCGAAGGCGGCGAACCGGGGATCGGCTGGAGGGCGCCGCTGGTCGTTTGGTCGAGCCGGGGGATGCTCGCCAGCAGGCCCATCGTGTAAGGCATCCGCGCCCGGTAGTAGATGTCGTCGACCGTGCCGGTCTCCACCGGCTTGCCGGCGTACATCACCAGGACCCGGTCGGCGACACCCGCGACGACGCCGAGGTCGTGCGTGATCAGCACCATCGCGGCGTTGGTTGCGCTGCGGGCGATGTCGAGCGTCTCGAGGATCTGCGCCTGGACGGTGACATCGAGGGCGGTCGTCGGCTCGTCGGCGATGAGCACGTCGGGGTCGTTGGCGATCGCCATCGCGATCACGACCCGCTGCCGCATGCCGCCGGAGAACTCGTGCGGATAGTTCTTGGCCCGGTCGCGGGCGTTGGGGATGCCGACCAGGTCGAGCAGCTCGATCGAGCGCTCCCAGGCCTGCTTCTTTTTCATGTCGTTGTGCGCGCGCACGCCCTCGGCCAGCTGCCACCCCACGCTGTAGACCGGGTTCAGCGAAGAGATCGGGTCCTGGAAGACCATCGAGATCTGCTTGCCGCGGACCTCCGCCAAGTCGTTGTACGACGCGCCGACGAGCTCCCGGCCGCCCAGGCGGACCGAGCCGCTGACCCGGGCGGTGCCGGGCAGCAGGCCCATGATGGCCAGCGAGGTGACCGACTTGCCGGAGCCGGACTCGCCCACGATGCCGAGCACCTCGCCGCGGCGCAGCGTGTAGGACACCCCCCGGACGGCCTGGACCACGCCATCGTCGGTGGGGAAGCCCACCGAGAGATCGGTGACCTCAAGGACCACCTCGTCGGTGGCTGAGCTCGGGAGGCCGGCCGGGGTGAGCGCGGTGGCCGTCACGCCCGGACCCGGTTCTGCTGCGGGTCCAGCGCATCCCGCAGGCCGTCACCGATGAAGTTGATGGTCAGGGCGATCAGGATGATGACGAGCCCCGGGAAGTAAAACAGCCAGGGCCGGGTCGACGCGGCGGACTGGCCGTCGCTGATCAGCAGACCGAGTGAGGTGCTCGGGAACTTGATGCCGAAGCCCAGATAGGACAGCGCGGTCTCGGTGAGGATCGCTACGGCGACCGTGATGGTGGCGTTGACGATGATGGGGCCGACCGCGTTGGGCAGCAGATGCCGGAAGATGATCCGGGTGTCGCTCGCGCCAAGGCAGCGGGCCGCCTCGACGTACTCCTTCTCGCGCAGCGACAGGAACAGCCCGCGGATGACCCGGGCGATCGACAGCCACGACAACGACGCGAGAATCAGTGCGATCGTGATCGGGTCGCCCCCGCCGCCGGCGAGCAGGGTGGACACCGTGACGAAGATGGCCAGCGTCGGCACGGTGAGCAGCAGGTCGACGAACCGCATCAGCAGGTTGTCGAGTCGGCCGCTATAAAATCCCGACACCGCGCCGTACACGGTGCCGAAAACGGTTGACAGGGCCGCTACGAGCAGCGAGACGAGCACCGATACCCGGGTGCCGGCGAGCACCTGCCCGAACAGGTCGTGACCGACGGCGTCGGTGCCGAACGGGTGCTTGAGCGATGGCGCGAGCGAGAGGTCGTCGGTGATCGTGGTGCTGCGGTAGTGCCAGACAATGTTGCCACCCAGCGACACCACGACGAGCAACACGAAGATCATCAGGCTGGCCACCGCCAGGCGGTGCTGCAGGAAGCGTCGGAGCACCAGACTGAACTGCGAGCGGGACTCGACGGTGAATTCGCGCTCGACATGTCCGGCTGCCTTGACGCCGGCCGGATCACCGGGCAGCAGTGTGTCGAGCTTGGCGGTGTCAGGCATAGCGGATCCTCGGGTCGAGGTAGGCGTAGAGCAGATCAGCGAACAGGTTGAACAGCACCACGATGACGGCGCTCACCATCAGCCAGGCGAGCAACCGGTTGATGTCCTGGGCGTTGACCGAGGTCAACAGCATCTCGCCCATGCCGTGCCAGGCGAAGACCCGCTCGGTGATCACCGCGCCGCCGAGGATCGCGCCGACGTCGAGCGCGACGACCGTCGTCAGGGGGATGAGCGCGCAGCGCAGCGCATGCCGGACGAGCACCCGCGACCTCGACAACCCCTTGGCGCGGGCCAGCCGGATGTAGTCGCTGTTGAGGACGTCGAGCATCGAGGAGCGCTGGTAGCGGCTCCAGGCGGCGTAGCTCACTGCCGCGAGGGCGATCGTGGGCAGCAGCAGGTGCCCGAGCTGGTTCGACAGTCGGGAGAAGTACGAGCCGGTGAGGTTGGGGGTCGAGTCGCCGATCGTGTAGATGAATGTCTGGCCCAGCGCCCGGTTGATGTCGATGGCAATAAATTCCTTCAGCAGCGCGGCCAGCCAGAAGACCGGCATGGACAATGCGAGGAAGCCGACCAGCGTCGCGGCGTAGTCACCGGGGGAGTACTGCTTGACCGCCGAGAGGACACCGACCACCACGGCGAGCAGGATCGCCAGGATCATCGCGAGCACCACCATGCGAAGCGTGACGGCCAGGCGATGCTGCAGGTCGGCGCCGATGTCGATGCTCTGGATCGACCTGCCGAACCTGCCCTGGACGATGCCGCTGAGCCAGTGCCAGTACTGCGCCGGCAGCGAGTGGTCGAGGTAGAGCTCGTGCCGGCGTTGCTGCAGCACCGCCTCCGGCACCGGTGGGTTACGCCCCTTGAACTCTGCGAGTGGATCGCCGGAGAGGTTGACCAGCAGGTAGACGACAGCCGAGGACAGCAGCAGCAGCGGCACTGAGATCAGCAGCCGGCGGAAGGCGTAGGCGAGCACTTCGGTCTCCCTGGGCCGTCGGTCGGGCGGCTTGTCGTTGGGACGGTCGGGGGTGGTACGCGGACGTCCCCGCAGCCTAGGGCGGCGGGGACGTCCACGGACCAGATGTTGAGGGAGCGTTGCGCGCTCCCCCACTGCTGCGCGAGTGCTACTGCTTCAGGCCCCAGGTCCCGGCGTTCCAGAAGGGCCCCTCACTGGAGGCGTTCTCGCCGATGTTGCCGTATTTGTCGCTGTAGGCGATGAAGGTCGGCTTCTGGTAGAGCGGGATCGTGACCATGTCCAGCCACATCGCCTCGTCGGCCTGGTTGTAGAGGTCGACCTTCTTGGCGTCGTCGAGCTCGGCGCCGGCCTGGGTGAACAGCGCGTCGACCTTGGGGTTGGAGCTCTTGCCGTAGTTCGAGCCACCATCGGTGACGTAGATCGACTTGTTCGCGCTGGCGAAGGGGCCGCCGACCCAGGCGAAGTCGGAGATCTCGAAGTTGCCCTTGGACAACGCAGGGAAAAACACCTTGCTCTTCGAGTTGGCAATCTTGATGTCGATGCCGATGGCCTGCATCTGGGTCTTGAACAGCTCGCCCTGGGTCTCCCGCAGCTTGTTACCGGCCGTGGTGCCGAACTTGAACGATAACGGCTTGCCACCCTTGGCGTAGATGCCATTCGCGCCCTTGGCGTAGCCGGCGGCTTCCAGGGCCTTGGTGGCACCCGCGACGTCACCCTTGCCGTAGTCGCCGGCGTGGTCTTTGTACTCCGGCTGGCCAGTGAGGTAGATCCGGTTGCCGAGCAGGGCCGCCTTGTCGCTGAACTGCGCCACGGTGCGCTTGAGCATCGAGTTGCGGTCCAGGCCCATGGCGATGGCCTTGCGGACGGCGACGTCAGCCAGACCCGGGGTCTTGTAGTTGAAGTCGAGGTGCTCGAACGACAGCCCGAAGGCCACCGAGCTGGTCACTCCCGGGATGGCCTTGACCGCGGCCACCAAGTCGAGTTGCGGCTGCGGGTAGATCAGCTGCACCTCGCCGTTCTTCAGCGCGTCCGGCTGGGTGGTGGACTCCGGTAGGAACCGGAACACGAGTGAGTCCAGGTGCGCTTTCGGACCGAAGTAGGTGTCGTTGCGGACCAGCGTGAGGCTGTCGGTCGGTTTGTAGGCGCCGAACTTGAACGGACCGGCCGAGACCGGGATTGTCTTGTTCAGGCCGTTGTTCCAGCCCTCCTCGAGCCCCTTCGGGTCCTTTTCAACGATGTGGGCCGGAACGATGCCGGTGAACAGGCTGCGCCAGTCGGCAAACTTCTTCTTGAACACGACGGTGACGGTCTTGTCGCCGTCGGACCCGGTGACCGACCCGATGTCCTCGTAGCCGGTCGTGCTGGCGACGTCGAACTTCTTGTTGGTGCCGTTCTCTGCCTTCCACATCAACGAGAAGTCCTTCGCGTCGACGGGCATGCCGTCCGACCACTTCGCCTCGGGCTTGATCTTGTAGGTGATCGTCTCGGGTTCGGGCTTGGTGAGCTCGGCGGAGACCATGAAGTCCTTGTCGAGTTGCACGGTGAAGTCGGGGTGCACCCGGAACACCGACGGGAGCACCGTCTCGTTCACGTTGACGACTGAGGTGCCGTTGTCCTTCGAGGTGTTCTGGTTGAAGCCGGTGGGCTCCTGGTCGGCGCCGTAGGTCAACGTGCCGCCGTCCTTGACGGTGACCGTCGACGGCGCGGTGTTCTTCTTGGCGTCGCTCGTGCTGCTGGTGCTGCCGCCGCAGGCGGCCGCACCGAGCGCGGTCACGAGTAGGACGGGCAGGATCCTTCTGGATGTGCGGTGTGCGCTCACGGCGCTCCCCTCGAGGGTGTGTCAGTGGTCGGTGCCGGGCAGCACAGCGCCCGTGTAATCGCAGTGAAGCAGGGCGATGGCCCCTTGTGTGGCCGCGACGCGCGACTGTGACGCTCCCGTGACTCGGCCGATGCCGAGGTCCTGTGTGGACGGACCGTACGCTCGATGGTGACCACCGGCCCAGCACGGGAGCGCAGACATGAAGCCAGGCGGCCAGCCGAACATGCAGCAGCTGATGAAGCAGGCGCAGAAGATGCAGCAGCAAATGGCCGCGGCGCAGGCTGAACTGGCGGTAGCGGAGGTCACCGGCTCGGCCGGCGGGGGGCTCGTCACGGTCACCCTCAACGGCGCGGGTGAGGTGCGATCGTTGAAGATCGACCCGAAAGCGGTCGACCCGAACGACGTGGAGAGCCTGGAGGACCTCGTGCTGGCCGCGATCCGCGACGGGGTCCGGCAGGCCCAGGAGCTGGCGACCACCACGATGGGCCCGGTGAGCGGCGCGATGGGCAGCCTCGGGCTCGGGACGTAGCGGACCGCCCATGTATGAAGGCGTTGTCCAGGACCTCATCGACGAGCTCGGTCGACTGCCGGGGGTCGGCCCGAAGAGCGCGCAGCGGATCGCCTTCCACCTGCTGTCAGCCGATCCCACCGACGTCCGGCGCCTCGTCGAGGCGCTGACGGAGGTCAAGGACAAGGTCCGGTTCTGCCGGATCTGCGGCAACGTCAGCGAGCAGGAGGAGTGTCGGGTGTGCCGTGATCCCCGCCGTGACCTCACCGTGATCTGCGTGGTGGAGGAGCCGAAGGACGTCGTCGCGGTCGAGAAGACCCGCGAGTTCCGAGGTCGCTATCACGTGCTGGGTGGGGCGATCTCGCCGATCGAGGGCATCGGTCCGGACGACCTGCGGATACGCGAGCTGATGGCCCGGCTGGCCGACGGCACGATCGTCGAGCTCATCCTGGCCACCGACCCCAATCTCGAGGGCGAGGCGACGGCCTCCTACCTGGCCCGGCTCGTCAAACCGATGGGGATGCGGGTCACCCGGCTGGCCAGCGGGCTGCCGGTCGGCGGCGATCTCGAGTACGCCGACGAGGTGACCCTCGGCCGGGCCTTCGAGGGCCGCCGGCAGGTCGACGTCTGATCCCGCGCAACCCGGTTGGCCAGCTCGTTACGGTCGCGGGATGGACGACACCGAGCTCCGTCAGCTTGTCGCCGCCGACGTCACCCCGGCGCAGCTGCTGACCGAGAAGACCTTCGCCGACCTCGACCAGCGCACCGGCGAGCCGGTCCAGGAACCGGACGACGAGCAGACCCAGCGCGGCCGGAACCGGATCGCCCACCTGATCGCGACCGACCCGGACGGCTGCTGGGGGGCGGAGCGGGGCGGTGAGCTGGTGGGCGTCGCGTTGTCGATGCGCCGCGCGCAGATCTGGTTCCTGTCGCTGCTGGTGGTCACGCCGAGCGAGCAGGGGCTCGGCATCGGCCGGAGGCTGCTGGAGCGCTCGATGACCACAGCCGACCTCGAGCGGGGCGCCTACCTCGCGGCCAGCACCGATCCGCTCGCGTTGCGGCGCTATCAGCGGGCCGGCTTCATGCTGCTGCCGTCGCTGGGTGCCAAAGGCGCCGTCGACCGGTCGCGGCTGCCGGCGGTCCATGGGGTCCGTCGGGGCGGGCTCGAGGACGCCGACCTGGCCGACGCGGTCGCGACGACCCAGCGCGGCGCGGCGCAGACGCCGGAGTGGGAGTACGCCCATGCCAACGGGGTGACCTCCTTTGTGACCGACGGCCCGGCCGGGCGTGGCTTCGCGCTCGTCCGGAGCAACGTTGTGATCTCGGTGGCCGCCACGAACGAGGACGCCGCGCGACGACTGCTCTGCACCGCGCTCGCCGAACTCGATGGGTCGGCAGAGGTCGAATGGCTGACCGGCGAGCAGCAGTGGGCCATCGATGTGTGCGTCGACGCCCGGCTGGCGTTGCGGCCCGGTGGGGTCGTCTGCCGGCAGGGCACGCTCGGCCCGATGTCGCCGTACCTGCCGAGCGGCGCCTTCGGCTGAGGACGGCCCGCGACCCGGTGCGTTGCGGCCACACCCCGGATCACCGGGGCGAGCTGGTCTCCCAGCGTCGGTAGGCTGAGCTCATGGGATTGGTCGTGCAGAAGTACGGCGGATC
>JAYUMN010000028.1:0-2260 GCA_043762595.1 Frankiales bacterium | reverse complement strand
GGTATCCCGGTCGCGCTGCACACCCCGTCGGAGGTCAAAGCCGCCGTCACCGGGTCCGGGCGGGCCGACAAGGATCAGGTCGGGGCGATGGTCGTGCGGATCCTGCGGCTGGCCGAGGTGCCGAGGCCGGCCGATGCCGCCGACGCGCTCGCCCTTGCCATCTGTCACGCGTGGCGGGCACCTGGGCTGTCCCGGCTGGCCGCCGCGACGGACCTGGTCGCAACGACCCGACCATCGGTGACGCTCCGGTGATTGCCAGCGTCAGCGGCACCGTGTCAGCCCTCACCCGGGATGGGGTGGTCGTGCGGGTGGGCGGGGTCGGTCTCGCGGTCCAGACGACACCCGGCACCCGGGCCCGTCTCCGGGTCGGCGAGGACTGCACCCTGGCGACTTCGCTGGTTGTCCGCGAGGACAGCCTCACCCTGTTCGGCTTCGCCGACGACGATGAACGGGAGCTGTTCGAGCTGCTGCAGAGCTCGAGCGGCGTCGGGCCCAAGCTCGCCCAGGCGGTGCTCACGACACACCCCCCCGATGCCGTCCGCCGGGCCCTGCTGGCCGAGGACCTCGTCGCGCTCTGCCTGGTGCCGGGCATCGGTCGCAAGGGGGCGCAGCGGCTCGTGCTCGAGCTCAAGGACAAGGTGCTTGCCGTCCCCGGCGACGCAGCCGTCTCGACGGTGCAGGCGTCCTGGCGCGACACGCTGTCGCAGGCCCTGGTCGGGCTCGGCTTCTCCGGCCCGCAGGCCGACGAGGCCGTCGTCCGGCTGGCCGAGGCACACCCCGCGGCGACCGACGCCGACGTGCCGGCGCTGCTCCGCGAGGGGCTCGCGCTGCTCGGCCGGGCCCGATGAGCGTCGACGGGTGGGCGCGGTGAGCGGCGACGAGCTGGCCCGCCGCGAGGCGGCCGAGCTGGCCCGCCGTTCAGCCGAGTTGCTCCAGCCGGGCGCCGACGCCGCAGCCGTGGTCCGGCCGGAGGCGCAGGACGACGACCGCTACGTCGAGGCGGCCCTGCGTCCGCGTCGGCTCGAGGAGTTCGTCGGGCAGGAGCGGGTCCGCGAGCAGCTCTCGCTGGTGCTCGAGAGCGCTCTGCGCCGTGGGCGGCCACCTGACCACGTCCTGCTGTCCGGCGCCCCAGGGCTGGGCAAGACGTCGCTCGCCATGATCATTGCGGCCGAGCTCGGCACCGGGATCCGCATCACCAGTGGTCCGGCGCTCGAGCGGGCCGGTGACTTGGCCGCCCTGGTGTCCTCGCTGACCGAGGGCGAGGTGCTGTTCATCGACGAGATCCACCGGATCGCGCGCCCCGCCGAGGAGCTGCTCTATGTCGCGATGGAGGACTTCCGGGTTGACGTCGTCGTCGGCAAGGGGCCTGGGGCGACCGCGATCCCGCTCGAGGTCGCGCCGTTCACGCTGGTGGGCGCTACCACCCGCTCGGGCCTCCTGACCGGACCACTGCGCGACCGGTTCGGCTTCACCGCGCACATGGAGCCCTACACGCCCGAGGAGCTTGAGCGCGTCCTGCTCCGCTCGGCCGGCCTGCTCGGGGTGCCGCTCGACAGCGATGCGGCCACCGAGGTTGCCGGCCGGTCCCGCGGCACACCCCGGGTCGCCAACCGGCTGCTGCGCCGGGTCCGGGACTACGCCGAGGTGAGGGCCGACGGCCGGGTCACGATGACCGTCGCCCGCGACGCGCTCGCCGTCTACGACGTGGACGAGCTCGGGCTGGACCGCCTCGACCGGGCCGTCCTCGACGCGCTCGTACGCCGATTCGGCGGCGGCCCGGTTGGCCTGTCCACCCTCGCGGTGGCGGTCAGCGAGGAAGCCGAGACGGTCGAGGAGGTCGCCGAGCCGTTCTTGGTGCGCAGCGGCCTGGTCCTGCGCACCCCCCGCGGCCGGGTCGCCACCCCCGCCGCCTGGCGGCACCTGGGCCTGCGACCGCCGGGCCCGGTCGACGTGCTGCCGCTCGATCTGGGCGACGCCGCCGGCTGAACCACCGTCACTGACAGCGACCACGGCGCGTCGTACACCGCGGGCAATGCGGAACGCACCGGTCCAAGCAGCCGTTCTCCCGGTGCTGCGCTGCGTAGACTCGCCCCGATCCTGCGAGTGCGCACCAGCGGAACATCCACTGAGGCCGCACCGCTCCACATCGAACGACCTGGCCCGCCAGCACCGCGGCGCCGACCCGAGACAGGAGACCCCCGCCCGTGGCACGTCCCGGCCAGACCAATCGAGGCCAGCTCAGGGTCGGCCGCTATCTGGG
>JAYUMN010000027.1:0-1992 GCA_043762595.1 Frankiales bacterium | reverse complement strand
ACGTCAACGCACCGGAAACGATCTGCTCCTTGGAGCGGTACGGCGTCAGGTACAGGTCGGTCGCGGACAGCAGCCCGGCAAGCTCATCGACGGTCAGGAAACGGTCCAGGAAGTGCACGTGCTCGGTGAGGTCCAGGTCGCGGACCAGCCGCTCAAGTTGCAGGCGGTATTGCTCACCCTCGCGCTTGACGACCTCAGGGTGGGTGTTGCCCGCAACGAGGTACAGCACCTGCGGATGCTCGGCCACGATCGCCGGCAGTGCCTCTATGACGACCTCGATGCCCTTGCCGGAGCTGATCAACCCGAAGGTCGATAGCACGGTGCGACCTGACAGCGACTCAAGGGCCGGTCGGCCTTCGTGGCCCGAGTCGGGCAGCAACGCGGTCGGGGCGCCGTGCGGGATCACACGGACCCGCTCCGGCGGGACCAGCTGGGAGTCGATCACCATCGAGCGGGCCGTCTCGGTGAAGACCGTGACCAGCGTGGCGCGCTGGCACAGTGCCCGCAGCGCCTCGGCCTGCCGCACGCTTGGCTCCGAAAGCACGGTGTGCAGCGTCACGACCAGCGGCTGGGTGACCCCCTCGGCGAGGGAGGTGACGAACGAACCGGCGACGCCGCCGAAGATGCCGTATTCGTGTTCGATCAGGACGACGTCGGTGCCACGTGAATCCAGCGTCGCGGGATCGCTGAGTAGTCACTGTGCACGTCCTGCCGGATGCTGGCAACGACCTCAGGCGCGCCCCTGCTGTGGTGCTCCTGGGCCAAGGTGATGATGTCGACCTCGGCCAGCGGGTCAGCGTCCAGCAGCGCGACACGCAGATCCGCTGTGAAGGTGCCGATGCCACAGGGCCGGGGAGGATAGGTGGCGACGATCGCAATGCGCATGGCCGGACTCCCTGCCTCCGAGGAACGTACTGCCGTAGCAGCGGCAGCCGGCAGCACAGCACCGCATGGCACGGTGTCTCCACACCACGGCCAACCCACACCTCCGCCCTGACAGCCCCTCACAGCAGGATCTCCCGCCCTACAAGACCACGGCCTTCGGGGCCAGGCCGCATTCCTAACTCCCGTGCCCACTGTCGGCTGTGTTGGGTCGGCTCTTTGAGGGGCGGCCTCCTGAACAGGCGCGGGTTTTGCGGATGCGGTAGCTCAAGCGGTCCGTCACGGTGAAGTTGTCGTGGTGCAAGGAGTCGGTCGAGCCGGCTGACTGTGGTGTTGTGGTGAGGCAGAAACCAGTCGGTCCAGCCAGCAAGGGCACAATGCGTCTTTCACATTTGGCCCGATCGGCGCCACGGTCGGGAACTTGGCACCGGATACGTGGCCAGCTTGAGGTGCTGCGTGCGCGGCGGCGAGGACCGCGACAAGTGGATCGTCGGCCTCAGACCTACTGCACGAGCCACCCGGACACGCGTAGGCCCACGGTTGCCCTCCGGCCGGTGTCGTGACGTCCTAGGTGGGCCTACCGGCCGTGGCGTTCGGCTGATCTGATGGCTTCCACGCACAGGCCGTGCAGACCCGGCATGTCCTCGCCCTCGACACCTGCCGCTGCCGCGACGGCCAGCACCGCCGCCTCCAGCTCGACGGTGCGCAGCAGATAGGTGGGCTGCTGGTCACCATCGACGGTGACCAGCCTGACGTTCGAGGTGTCTTGCGGCGATCGGATCGAGGCCTCGAACTTGCGGGTCATGGACGCCATCCTGACGCCCCGCTGGCCCCGAGGGCAGTAGCGCCGCGGCCCTATCGACACGTGTCGGTGGGCCCGAGCATCGTCATGCGACTCGCTGTCTTACGCGTCGGTGACCCGTTCGAGACGCTCCGACCGCCACCAGGTGGCAGGACGCGGTTCAGCTTTGAAGCGCAGGCTGCCCTCGCGGTTCTGCGCTGGATGTGCCTTCGACAATCGTCGCACCGGCGTCATCCGGTTGTCGCATCAGCACAACCCAAGGTGGGTCTGTGATCCTGCCGCCTGAGAGGGGCCAGGTCGGCCCGCCG
>JAYUMN010000026.1:0-3937 GCA_043762595.1 Frankiales bacterium | reverse complement strand
CGCCATCAACTGACGGTCATCCGGGCCCGCTCAGGGCTCGCGACGGTGCGTGACGCACGTTCTCCACATGACCCCGGCCGACGACAGCCTCCGGTGATGCGCCCAAGGTCCGACCAACCCCTGATCAGGCTTGGCGCGGGAGCAGCAACTGCTGCCCGACCTGCAACGACGCCCGCTCGAGGTGATTGAGCGCGCGCAGCTGCTGAACGACTTCCCGGGGATCGTTGGCCGGGGCGATCCTGTGGGCAACCGCCCACAAGGTCTCCCCGGCGTGCACCGTCGTCTGCTGGAGCACCGGGGTTGCCTGGGCGGTCGTCGCGGCCTGGCTCCCCACCCGACCGAGCGAGAACGCGCTGACGAGCAGACCGACCAGCAGCACCAAGAGCAGCACCCGGCCCCGGCGCGTCACCCGCACCGTGTCGCCGTGCTGCGCCATCCTGAGAAGCTCGCCCGAGAGCATCGGACTGCCGGTCGGCTGGTTGGTCTCGATGCGATTCACGGCGGGCTCCTCGTGTCGATGTCGAACGAAGGTTCGATCGAACGTCCGAGCGAAGTTGTACACCATCGGTCCGACAAAAGCGCGACACGTTCGAACGGGTGTTTGATCCGGTCGGTGATGCGCACTACCGTCCGTGGCGATCACCGGGCCCGATCAGCGGCCCTGGGACCCGATGTGGGAGGCCAATCGTGGCAGGCAAAACAGCTTCAGAAAACAACGTGCGGGACCTGCCGGACGGCCCCGCCGATGAGTCCGGCCTCACTCCGCGCCAGCGCAAGGTGCTGGAGGTGATCCGCGAGTCAGTCGAACGCCGTGGCTATCCGCCGACCGTCCGTGAGATCGGTGAGGCGGTGGGGCTCACGAGCACGTCGAGCGTGTCCCACCAGCTGACGATGTTGCAGAAGAAGGGCTTTCTGCGGCGCGATCCCTCCAAACCCAGGGCCGTCGACGTCCGCCTCCCGGGTGAGGTGGCAGCGGCGCTCGAGCGGGCGGTGGACGACGCTGCCGAGCGGGCCGCCCATCCCCAGCCGGCCTATGTCCCAGTCGTCGGCCGGATCGCCGCCGGTGGTCCGATCCTCGCCGAGCAAGTGGTCGAGGAGGTCTTCCCGCTCCCCCGCGAGCTCGTCGGCAGCGGCACGCTGTTCCTGCTGAAGGTGGTCGGAGATTCGATGATCGGCGCTGCGATTGCGGACGGCGACTGGGTGGTTGTCCGGCAGCAGCCGACCGCCCAGAACGGGGAGATCGTCGCCGCCATGATCGACGGTGAGGCGACGGTCAAGACCTACAAGAAGTCGGCTGGCCATGTGTGGCTGCTGCCGCACAACCCGGCGTACGAGCCCATTGCTGGCGACGCAGCCGTCGTGCTGGGCCGGGTCGTGACCGTGCTCCGCAAAATCTGACCGGGTCCCGCTCGCGGCGCCGTCTCAACGTTGGAAGGAGGTCAGCTCCGAAGCCAAGGCCGGGCCGACCCTGGCCTCAAGGTGGGTGCCATCTTCCTCGTGTCGTTCGGTGAGCACCTCCCCTTCGGAGTGGATGCGGCTTACCAAGGATCCCTCGACGTAGGGCAGGACAACCGAGACCAAGATGCTGGGACGAGGGACCTCGCGTTCGAGCAGCTCGAGCAGCTGAGGCAGCCCGTCGCCCGTCAGCGCCGAGACGAACACGACGTGCTTCTCCCGGCGTTGCAGGCGGGACAGCACGAGAGGGTCAGCGAGGTCACTCTTGTTGACGACGACGACCTCGGGGACTTTCGCGGCGTCGATGTCGGCGAAGACTTCGCGGACGGCAGCGAGCTGGCCTTCCGGATCGGGGTGGGCGCCGTCCACCACGTGCAGGATCAGATCGGCGCCGGACACCTCTTCCAAGGTCGAACGGAACGCCTCGATCAGCTGATGCGGGAGGCGCCGGACGAAACCGACTGTGTCGGTGAGTGTGAACTCGCGACCGCTGGGTGTCGCCGCCTTGCGAACGGTCGGGTCGAGGGTGGCGAACAGCGCGTCCTCGACGAGCACACCGGCCCCGGTGAGGCGATTGAGCAACGAACTCTTGCCTGCGTTGGTGTAGCCGGCGATCGCGACGCTCGGCACCGCATTGCGGTCGCGTTCCTGGCGCTTGGTGTCGCGGGCGGTCTTCATCAACGCGATCTCGGCGGCGAGCTTGGCCTTGCGATGCCGGATCCGCCGTCGATCGGTTTCGATCTTGGTCTCACCGGGTCCGCGCGTGCCGACGCCACCGCCCGAGCCGCCGGCGCCGCCGCCCTGGCGCGACAACGACTCACCCCAACCACGCAGCCGCGGCAGCATGTACGTCATCTGAGCGAGCTCAACCTGCGCCTTGCCCTCCCGCGAGGTCGCGTGCTGGGCGAAGATGTCCAGGATCAGCCAGGTCCGGTCGATCACCTTGATCTTGACTATCTCCTCCAACGAACGCAGTTGCCCAGGGGTCAACTCGCCGTCACAGATCACCGTGTCGGCGCCCGTCGAGAGCACCGCGTCCCGCAACTCAGCCGCCTTACCGGAGCCGACATAGGTCTTCGGGTCGGGCTTCTCGCGACGCTGGGCGAGGCCTTCGAGGACCTCGCAGCCGGCCGTCTCGGCCAGCGCTTGCAGCTCCTGCAATGAGTTCTCAGCGCCGACCGCATCTCCATAGGGATAGACCCCCATCAGGACCACACGTTCGAGCCGGAGCTGGCGGTATTCGACCTCGGTGACGTCCTGCAGGTCGGTGCGGATCCCAGCAACCCGGCGCAGTCCCTGCCTGGCCTCGAGGTCGAAGCCCTCCCCCTCGATCGCGTGGAACCCGGGCTCGACGCGACCAGACCGCTCGAAGGCGGACGGGTCGAGGTCGATCGCCCCGTTGTCCGGCGGGGCGGCGAGGTGCGGCAGGGGCTCTGTCATCACTGCCATCCTCCCACGGCCGAGCCGCGACGCCACAGACGTCTTCGGGCGCTCGCCCCGGGCTGATCGTTGGGCGCGTGTCCGGTCGGTCAGCGACGGACGACCAGTGCGCGCATTCCGGTCACCAACTCGGCCCGCTCACCCGGTGCCAGCGCGGCGTAGGCCGGCTCGACCAGCCGGTCGGTGACGGCCTCGACGGCGGCCATCGCGTCCTTGCCGGCAGCTTGGTCGGGCCACGGCTCGGGCCAGCCGAAGAACGCCGCGTTCGCGGTGCCGTACCGGCCGGAGACCACGGCCTGCAGCGGCTCGATACCGGCGGCAGCGACCGCGACCAGGTGCAGGCCGCCCCGGTGTTCCCGCCCGACCTGCAGCGCCAGTGCGAGCCGCCCCGCGTCGTCGAGCTGCCCGCCCACCGCCCGGTCGGCAGCGTGCGCCAGCGCCCGCCAGCCGGCGAACAGCGGTAGCCCGGCCACCGAAGCGGCGTCGAGCGCGGTGGTCAGCAGGTCGGCCAGCCGGCCGACCCCGGGGACGTCCGCGAAGGCCCGCCGGCCCCAGCTCGCGCACGCCCCGGCGTACTCGTGAGTGATCGTTGCCACTGGCAGCACGGCGCGCCCTTTGTCCCATGCTTGCCCCTGCAGGACCGGCGGGAAAAAGCCGAACGCCGCGACGACGACCGAGGCGTCACAGTCCCCGAGGACACCCCCGCGCCCGCAGTGATACCAGCTCCAGCGCGACAGACCGAGCTCGGCGCCTCGCTCGTTGGTGGCCTCGTCGAACATCCACTCACCACCGAGCCGGCCGATCGGGCCAGCGACGCCGCGCACGGCCTCCGCCGGCGTCATCCGTCGAGCCAATCCCGGCGCAGCTCGCCCGCGCTCACCAGCACAGCTGGGCCGGTCAGCAGCAGATGCCCGTCCTCGCGCCACACCACGACCAGGCGACCGCCTGGCACCTCGACGTCGTACGCCGTACCGCGGGCGCTGCCAGTGCGAAGCGCCGTGGCGACCACCGCGGCGCAGGCACCGGTGCCACACGAGCGGGT
>JAYUMN010000025.1:0-11806 GCA_043762595.1 Frankiales bacterium | reverse complement strand
GTTGAGGTTCCCAACCTTCCGTGGATCACCGAGGTCGGGCACCGTCCACAGATCCGGCCGGCCGCGGCGCCACCGACCAACCGTCAACTGGTTGCGGCGCAGGGACCTAGGCTGCGACCGTGAAGCGCCGAGCAAAGATCGTCTGCACCCTGGGACCAGCGACGCACTCCTATGAGGGCATCCGGGCGCTCGTGCTCGCCGGGATGGACGTCGCGCGGCTGAATTTCTCGCACGGCAGTCACGCCGACCACGCCATGGCCTATAACTGGGTACGCCGGGCCAGTGACGAGTCCGGCCGAGGGGTCGGTGTGCTGGTTGACCTGCAGGGGCCCAAGATCCGGCTCGGGAGCTTCGCCGATGGCCCTGTCCTGTGGGCGACGGGGGAGACCGTCACGATCACCACTGAGGCCTGCGCGGGCAGCCACGACCGGGTGTCGACGACCTTCGCCGGTCTGGCCGGCGACGTCTCGGTCGGTGACCGCCTGCTCGTCGACGACGGCCGGGTCGGCTTGCGGGTCGTCGAGGTCGACGGTCCCGACGTCCGGCTGCTCGTTACCGAGGGTGGGCCCGTCAGCAACCACAAGGGGCTGTCGCTACCTGGGGTCGGGGTAAGTGTCCCGGCGATGTCGGACAAGGACGAAGCCGACCTGCGTTTCGCACTGACTCTGCGGGCCGACATGGTGGCGCTGTCGTTCGTCCGGGCGCCTGAGGACATCGACCGGGTGCACGAGATCATGGACGAGATGGGCGCCCGGCTGCCGGTGCTCGCAAAGATTGAGAAGCCGCAGGCGGTCGAGGCCCTCGATGCGATCGTGGAGGCGTTCGACGGGCTGATGGTGGCCCGGGGTGACCTGGGGGTCGAGATGCCTCTCGAGCGCGTTCCCCTCGTCCAGAAACGCGCCGTCCAGGTGGCCCGCGAGCTCGCCAAGCCGGTCATCGTGGCGACCCAGATGCTCGACTCGATGATTGGGGCGTCCCGGCCGACCCGGGCCGAGGCGAGCGACGTCGCCAATGCCGTCCTGGACGGCGCCGACGCGTTGATGCTGTCCGGCGAAACGAGCGTCGGGGCCTACCCCATCGAGTCGGTCGCCACGATGGCCCGCATCATCGTCGCCGCCGAGGAGGAGCTCAGCCGGGTGCCGAGGATCGAGCACGAACCGACCTCGATCGGCGGGGCGATCGCCTTTTCAGCCGCAGTCGTTGGCCGTACCGTCGGAGCGAGCGCCCTGGTTGCATTCACCCAGAGTGGCGACACCGCCCGGCGGCTGGCCGAGCACCGCTCACCGATCCCGCTGCTCGCCTTCACGCCCGTCGCGGTCGTCCGCAGCCAACTCTCGCTCGTCTGGGGGGTTGAGACGTTCCTCGTGCCGACCGTGGAGCACACCGATGAGATGGTCCAGCAGGTCGAACGCGCCATGCTGGGCTTGGGCCGTATGCAGCCCGGCGAGCTGGTCACGATCGTGGCTGGCAGTCCGCCGTCGACCTCCGGCTCGACCAACGCGATGCGCGTGCACCGGCTGGGCGGCTACGTGCCCGCCCGCCCCGGCCCGGCGTAGCAGCAACACGATCGGCGCTGCTCGGCCGGCTGGCCCGGGGGCTCGTTCGTGATCGTTGTACGCCGGGGCAGCGTGCGACCGCCGCCAGTCGTCCAAAGATCAACAGCGGCCGTTGGCGAGCTCGGCGGCCGATGACGGCCAGCACGGCGCCGACGACGGCGACCAGGTCCTCCAAAGATCAACGGCGGCCGATGACGGCCAGCACGGCAGCCGACGACGGCGACCAGGTCGTCCAAAGATCAACAGCGGCCGCCGGCCAGCACGACGGCGAGCACGGCAGCCCAAAGATCAACAGCGGCCCACGGCCAGCACGGCAGCCGACGAGCCCCGGCCCCGGGACTACCGGACGCCGACGTACAGGTAGCGCGGGGCTTTGACGTGCATTGTGGAGTACGCCCGCGCGCCGTTCATGTTGTATTGCTCAACCGCCACCGAGCCGTCACCGTAGACAGCGCTGACGTACGCGACGTGGCCGAAGCCACCTGCCTGCACCCAGCCGTTGACGGTGCGCGAGCCATTGGCGAAGTAGCTCGAACGCTCGTCGGCGTTCCACTGGGCAATCGCCCCGACCACCGGGCGGGTGCTCACGGTGATGCCTTGCGCCCGGGCGGCGTCGCCCCAGTGATAGGCGCTGCCCCAGTGCTGGGCGTTGTTGATGGCGTGCCGGTGCTGGGCCAGCCGGACCGCGGCGAAACTCACGCATTGACGCTTGGTGAATCCGTATGGGTCGGCCGACCACGAGATGTCGGCGCGGTACGGATAGTCATCGGCGGCGAGGGCCAACGGGGCGGCTGCGACAGCAGGTGCGCTGAGACCGGTCACGAGGGTGGCGACGGCGAGCAGGCGGCGGGCAGGACGCACGGACGTTCTCCTTCGAGGGGGACGTGTGCGACATCGGCAGCTACGCAGGGTGAACTTGAGCCGGACAACCGAACTCGTTGGTGAAATAGGACATTTCAGAACTAACGTCGTCAGCTACCGAGCTATGAGCGCGCACAACGGACGCGGACTATCTAACCGGATAGTCATTCGTGATGGCGAATCCCTGGCCCGAACGATCGCTGGCCGTTGTGCCGCCAGGGCGCAGTGATCACCGAGCGTGACGGCAGCAACGGTGTGGTGCCCCCGGTGGGATTCGAACCCACACTGTCGGTGGTTTGAGCACCGTGCGTCTGCCGGTTGCGCGACGGGGGCGGAACCTCTGCCGAGCCTAGGGCCGGTACCGTTCGCGCGGTGCCGACCCCTCCGAGTCCAATGCGTCGGGTGCTCCTCGCCGAAGACGAGGCCCTCATCCGGCTCGACCTCAAGGAGATGCTGGAGGAGGAGGGCTACGACGTCTGCGGTGAGGTTGCTGACGGTGCCTCGGCCGTGCGGGTCGCGCTGGAGCTGCGACCCGACCTCGTCATTCTTGACGTCAAGATGCCCGTGTTGGACGGCATCTCGGCCGCCGAGCAGATCGTCGCGGCCCGCGTCGCACCGGTGGTGATCCTGACTGCGTTCAGCCAGCGTGATCTCGTCGAGCGAGCCCGTGAGGCGGGCGCTATGGCCTACCTCGTGAAGCCCTTCCAGAAGGTCGACCTGCTGCCGACGATCGAGATGGCGGTCTCCCGGTTCACCGAATTGGTGGAGCTGGAACGGGAGGTGGCCGACCTCACGGGCCGACTGGAGGCCCGCAAGCTGATCGACCGGGCCAAGGGGGTGCTGCAGACCGGACACGGCCTGACCGAGCCGGCCGCGTTCCGCTGGATCCAGCGGGCTTCGATGGATCAGCGGCGAAGCATGCGGGCCGTCGCCCAGGACGTCGTCGACGGGAGAGCCGCGCCGGTCCCTTCTGCGGGGTCTTGACCCCCCGGCTGGGTCACGTTCGCGTCACGAGGACGCTGCGGGTGTGTGGCGCTGCTTTCCCCGGCCGGCGCACGTCGGTACGGTCGCGCTTACCTTCCCCGCTGGGGAGTCTCATCTCGGAGGTCCTGTCGTGCAACGCAAAACCCTCACCCGCGTGACGCTCCCCCTGCTGGTCGGCGCCCTGGCCCTGTCGGCCTGCGGTTCCAAGAAGGAGGCGACCACCGGCGGCAGCACAGCCGGCGGAACAAAGACCGTCAAGATCGGCATGATCGCTCCACTGTCGGGTGGCCTCTCAGCGCTCGGCCTCGGCATGAAGAACAGTGCCGACCTGGCGATCAAGCAGGCGAATGACAAAGGTCTGATCAAGGGCTGGAAGATCGAGTTCGACCCGCAGGACGACCAGGAGGATCCCAACACCGGCGGCGCAGCGGCCTCCAAGCTGGCCTCCGACAGCGCAGTCGCCGGGGTCATCGGCACGCTGCAGTCCTCGATCGCGCTCCAGGCCGCGCCCCAGTTGAACAAGCAGAACATCGTGCTGATCTCGCCAGCAAACACCAACCCCAGCCTGACCCAGGGCAAGGACTATCTGACGACCAAGAAGCGTCCCTTCGCCAGCTACTTCCGCGACGCGACGACCGACCTGATCCAGGGCGCGTTCGCCGCCGACTATGCGGTCGAGACGTTGAAGGCCAAGACGGTCTACCTCGTCAACGACAAGTTGGTCTACGGCCAGGGCCTGAACCAGGCCTTCGCGACGGAGTTCACCAAGAAGGGCGGCAAGGTCCTCGCCACCGACTTCGTCACCAAGGACCAGAAGGAGTTCGGCTCTCTGGTCAGCAAGGTGAAGGCGGCCAAGCCCGACCTGATCTTCTATGGTGGCCAGTTCCCCGAGGGCGCGCCGTTCGCCAAGCAGCTGGCCGACGGCGGTCTCAAAGCCCCCTTCATGGGCGGTGACGGACTGGTCGATAAGGGGTTCGTCGCGACGATCGGCGTGAAGAGCGGCCCGTACTACGCGACCAACGTGGGCGCGGCCGTCGAGGACCTGCCGACCGCGAAGGCCTATGTCGACGCCTACAAGGCCGGCGGCTACAAAGAGGACTTCTCCGCCTACGGCCCCAACACCTACGAC
Organism: Frankiales bacterium; assembly: GCA_043762595.1. Taxonomy (GTDB): domain Bacteria; phylum Actinomycetota; class Actinomycetes; order Mycobacteriales; family SCTD01; genus JAYSQK01. Next base: position 7,276 of record JAYUMN010000025.1, on the reverse strand, counting down.
TGTGCGCAGGTGCTCATCGCTGCGCTCGCCAAGGTGCTTCCAGGTAAGACGGCGATCGACGACACCGTGCGAGCCGACATCGTCAAGGCAGTGCAGACGAGCACCTTGGACGGCGCCACCGGCAAGGTGTCATTCGATGAGTTCGGTGACACGACCAACCGCATCATCACGATGTACAAGGTCGACGCGGGCGCCTTCAAGAAGCAGACGACCGGCAGCTTCGCGGGCTGACGCACCGAGGAGGCGTGACCCCCCGCCGGGTCACGCCTTCTCGCGCGTCCACCGGCTCGATCAAGGAGGGGTCGTGCAGCAGTTCCTGCAGCAGATTGCGGACGGCATCGTCCTGGGCGCGCTGTACGGCCTGATCGCGCTCGGTTACACGATGGTCTACGGCATCATCCAGCTGATCAACTTCGCGCATGGCGAGATTTTCATGGTGGGCGCTTTCGGGGGTTATACGCTCTACACCTACGTCCTACCGGCCAGCACCCCGACGTACGTCGCGCTGGTGCTGGTCCTGCTGGTGTCGATGCTGACCAGCGCACTGCTGGCGGTCGTCGTCGAGCGGCTCGCCTACCGACCGTTGCGCAACGCGCCACGGCTAGCGCCGCTGATCACTGCGATCGGCGTCTCGATCGCGCTCCAGGAAAGCGTCCGGGTCTTCTATCCGAACGGCAGCCAGGGCAAGCCGTTCCCGGCCCTGTTCCCGCGGGGCACGGTCGACCTGGGCGGTGTCACGCTGTCGTACGTCCGGATCTTCGTCGTCGTCCTCGCCATCGTGCTGATGGTCGCCTTGCAGACCTTCATCTTCCGGTCGCGGACCGGACGGGCCATGCGGGCCACGTCGCAGGACCCGGACACCGCGCGGCTGATGGGCATCGACATCGACCGGATCATCGTGACGACGTTCGTCCTCGGTGGCCTGCTCGCCGGCGCTGCCGGGACCTTGCAGGGCCTCATCGCCAGCCCCATCGACTTCCACATCGGTTTCCTCGCCGGGCTGAAGGCCTTCACAGCCGCCGTCCTCGGCGGCATCGGCAATATCACCGGCGCGGTCCTCGGTGGCTTCGTGCTCGGCGTCGTCGAGGCGCTCGCGACGCAGTACGTCCCGAACGGCTCGGCCCTCAAAGACGTTTTCGCGTTCGTGGTGCTGATCCTGGTCTTGTTGTTCCGCCCAACCGGCCTGCTCGGGGAGAGCGTGAGGAGTCGGGCATGAGCCGGGTCGATACGTTGCCGGGCGTTGCGCCACTGCGGCGGGTCGCGGCGCCCGTCGCGACACCGCTTGCCCTGGTCGGCCTGGTGCTCCTGGTGGTCGGCACGCTGCTGCCGTGGGCCGGCTTCGCCGGCTTTCCGGGGGCGCTGTCGCTGTCGTTGTATCCATCGGGATCGCGGCTCTACGTCCTGGTGCTCGCTCCGGCGCTGCTGCTCGTGCTCACCCGCTTCACCCGCCGCCGCGAGGCGGGTCTGGCCGCGTCACTCGGACTGTTGGCGGTCGTGGTTCAGACGATGATCGCGATCAGCCAGGCGGGCGGCGGTTTTGTCAATGTCTCGGCGGGGGCCGAGGTCAGCCTCGTCGGCGCCGTGCTCGGCGTGGTCGCCTTCCTTGGCCTGCCCGATGACGCGGAAGGCGGCGCCTCGGTCGACCAGCCGGCGTGGCCGCAGCTCCCCGCGGCGGCCGAGGTGGCCGGCGTCCTGGTGGCCCTCGCGATCGGCCTCGGCTTGGTCGTCTACGCGACGCTGCATGTCGATGCCCCGAGCCAGTTCATCGGGTTCACGCTGGCCCTGCTCGGCGCGACCGTGGCGCTGAACCGACTCGGCCTGTTCGACCTGCTCGGCACCCTCTACGCCCGCCGGCACACCTGGACGCTGGTCCTGATGGCGGTTGCCGCGGTGGCGTTCCCGTTCACTCAGAACGGGACGTCGTACTGGCTGCGGGTGGCGGCCAATATCGGCGTCTTCGCAGCCGCGGCCATCGGTCTCAACGTCGTCGTCGGTCTCGCTGGCCTGTTGGATCTGGGGTACATCGCTTTCTTCGGCATCGGCGCCTACGTGGCCGCGCTGTACGGCAACGCCGGGCTCGGGCCGTCCAGAGGTCACCTGCCGTTCCTGCTCGTCGTCGTGCTGGGTGCACTGTTGTCTGGGCTCATCGGAGTGATCATCGGATTTCCGACGCTGCGGCTGCGCGGGGACTACCTGGCGATCGTCACCCTCGGCTTCGGTGAGATCTTCCGAATTCTCATGAACACCTTCGACAGGTTCACCGGTGGACCGAACGGGCTCGCCAACATCCCAGACCTCAAGCAGGGCTCGTTCGACTTCGGCCTTCCGCATACGGTTCTGGGTGTGCAATTGAAGGGTTTTGCCAACTATTATTTTGTCGAGTTGATTCTGGTCGCGGTCTTGATGCTGCTGTTTTCCCGACTCAACGACAGCCGGATCGGCCGGGCCTGGGTGGCTATCCGCGAGGACGAGTTGGCCGCGGCCTCGATGGGCATCAATACGGTGTCGATGAAGTTGCTCGCCTTTGGGATCGGCGCGACGCTGGCCGGCGCGTCCGGGACGGTCCAGGCGCACGTGGCCACCCAGGTCAGCCCCGACTCCTTCGTGTTTCTCAATTCAGTGTTCCTGCTGGCCGCCGTCGTGCTGGGGGGCATGGGCACCGTGCCGGGCGCGGTGCTCGGCAGCGCCATCCTGCTGGCCGTGCCGGAGAAGCTGCGCGCGTTCCAGGACTACCGCCTGCTCATCTTCGGCGTCGCACTCATCATCATCATGCGTTTCCGGCCAGAAGGACTCATCGCCAGCAAACGCCGCCAGCGGGAGTTCCACGAGGGTGGCGGACCTGCCGGTGGCCTTGCCGGCCCTCCCGGTTCGGTGGTCTCCTGATGGCGGTCCTGGAGGCACGGGACGTCAGTAAGAGCTTCGGTGGCCTGTTGGCGGTGTCGGCTGTCGACCTTGACGTCGACGAAGGCGAGATCGTTGGCATCATCGGACCGAACGGCGCCGGGAAAACCACCTTCTTCAACTGCCTGACCGGGCTGGAGCAACCGACCAGCGGCAGCATCACCTTCCGCGGCGAACCGCTGCACGGCCGGCCGGACGAGGTCACCCGCGCCGGGATCGCGCGTACCTTCCAAAACATCCGACTGTTCCCGAACATGACGGCCTTGGAGAACGTCCTTGTCGGCGGACACACCAGCATCAAGGTCGGCGTCCTGTCCGCGATTTTGCGCGGTCCCCGCTACCAACGCGAGGAGCGGGCGGGGGAGGACCGCGCCCGTGAGCTGCTCACCTTCGTCGGGTTGGCGACGGTCGGCGACACCCTGGCCAAGAACTTGGCGTACGGCGATCAACGGCGGCTCGAAATCGCCCGAGCGCTCGCCACCAACCCGAAGCTGCTCCTGCTCGACGAGCCGACGGCCGGGATGAACGCGGCCGAGACGGCCGGCGCGGTCGACCTGGTCCGGCGCATCCAGGCGCAGGGCCTGGCCATTGTGCTGATCGAGCACGACATGAGGTTCGTGTTCGGGCTGTGCGACCGGGTGGCGGTGCTGGTGCAGGGCAAGAAGCTCACCGAAGGGACGCCGAACGAGGTACAGGCCGACTCGCGCGTCATCGCTGCCTACCTCGGCGAGCCCGCCGATGACACCAAGGGGCACCAGTGAGCCTGCTGGAGGTCCGAGACCTGCATGTGGCCTACGGCCGCATCGAGGCAGTGAAGGGCATCAGCCTGGACGTCGAGCAGGGCCAGGTGGTGACGCTTATCGGCACGAACGGGGCCGGCAAGACGACGACGCTGCGCACGCTGTCCGGCCTCTTGCGGCCGACCGCCGGCACGGTGATGTTCGACGGCCAACGCATCGATCGACTGGCGGCGCACGCGGTGGTCGAGCTGGGCGTCGCGCATTGTCCCGAGGGCCGCCGGATCTTCCCGCTGATGACCATCGAGGAGAATCTCGAGCTCGGGGCCTACAGCCGAGGCCGGATCGGCCCCGAGGTGAGGCGGGACATCACCTCGGTCTATGAGCGCTTCGAGCGGTTGGGCGAGCGGCGCACTCAGAAGGCCGGCACGCTGTCCGGTGGCGAGCAGCAGATGCTTGCCATGGGCCGGGCGCTGATGAGCAGGCCCCGCTTGGTCATGCTCGATGAGCCGTCGATGGGGCTGGCCCCCCTGGTGATCAAAACGATCTTCGAGACGGTCCGCGAGCTCAAGGACCAGGGGACGACGATTCTGCTGGTGGAGCAGAACGCGCAGGCAGCCCTCGGCCTCGCCGATATCGGCTATGTGCTGGAGACCGGCCGCATCGTCGTGCAGGGGACCGGCGCCGAACTGCTGAAGGACGAGGCCGTCCGCAAGGCCTACCTCGGCGAGGACTGACGCCGGCAGGAGCGGCTTGGTGGGACGCGCACGCCGCCGTTGGCGCCGGCCGGGTTTCCCCCCATCTCCGGACGTTTCCTCTCAATGGTTCCCAGGACTTGCCGAACCCTAACCCTAGACAAGAGGTCGAGGTCAGTCAACCGGCTCGGAGCAGGTTCACCAGGGCGGTGAGTACCGGGGCGGCGAGCAGGGCCGGCAGCAGATCCCCGACCGGCACAGCCTTGATCGCGAGCAGCCGGAACCCAACGCCGAGCAGCAGCACCCCGCCGGTGGCCGTGACCGCCGCGACCAGCGCGGCCGGCAGCAGACTGCCCAACAGCACGCCCAGCAGGGTCAGCGACCCCTGGACGATGAGCACCGACAGGGCGGCGGCCGCCACCCCCCAGCCCAGGCTGGCTGCGAAGGCGACGGCGGCGAAGCCGTCCAACGTGCTCTTGAGGGCCAACTGGTCGATGCCGCGGCCCAGGCCGTCTGAGAGGGAGCCAAGGATCGCAAGCGGGCCGATGCAGAACAGCAACGACGCACTGACGAAGCCCTCGATGAAGCGGGCCCGGCCGTCGCCGGCGCCTCGGCCGAGCCGTCGTTGCAAGGCGCCGCCGACCTGCTCCAGCCGCTCCTCGACGCGCAACAGCGAGCCCACGATGCCGCCGACGACCAGGGCGCCAAGCACGACCAGCAACGTCCCGCTGGAGCTGACGGCCCGCCGGTAGTCCAGGTCACCGAGCCCCGACGCGACGTTGAGTCCGCCGATGACGAGCGTGACGAGCCCCAGGGCGTCGGTCACCGTCATACGCGTGCGCTCGGGGAGTCGTCCACGCAGGGCGACCCCCAGACCGGATCCGACCAGGACGGTCGCGACATTCAGGGCCGTGCCGGCGCCGCGGACCACCCGCCTGGACCTGCCTTTCGGGTGACGGCGGCGCTACTGTGGCGCTGCCCGGGGCAGCCTAGTTGCCCTCCCTGCCCATCGACCTGACCCGGAGACCAACGGCCTTGAGCAGTGTTCGTGTCCGCCCGGCCACAGCGGACGACCTGCCGGCCCTGCTCGCGTTCGGCGACGAGTTGCGCGATCAGCTTCTGCCGGCCGACGGGACCTCTCGATCGCGCACGATGCCGCCACGGCCGGCGCTTGAGTTCCGCTATCTCGAGGCGATCGCCGATCCGGCCCGGCACCTGGTGATCGCGGTCGGCGACGGGGAACATGAGGAGCCGCTCGGGATGGCGCTGTTCACCGTCGCGTCGGCCAACGCGTTGCTCGACCTGCCGGCCGTGCACATGAGTCACGCCGTCGTCGCCGACCGACACAAACGGCGTGGCGCGGGCAAGGCGCTCGTCGCCGCGGCCGCCGCCTACGCCGAGGAGCAGGGCATCGAGCAACTCGTCGCCTCGGTGCACCCTGGCTCACGCGACGCCAATCGCTTCTTCGCCCGGCTGGGCTTCGCGCCGCTCGCGGTCCGCCGAGTCGCCCCGGTCGCGCTGGTCCGCCGCCGGTTGCTGCTCGGCGACCGCGCCCTCGACCGCCGCCGCCCCCCCCGCCGCCCCCGCCGCCCGGGTCGGGCGCCGCGGCAGCAGCTCGGCCCGGCGGTCAGCGAGCCGGACGCCTCCTAGACTCGGCGCCGTGGCGGCCCCGACAGCAGACCCGATCCTGGCCCGCTCGCGGCTGCTCCTGCTCGACGGGCATTCGCTGGCCTACCGGGCCTTCTTCGCCTTACCGGTGGAGAACTTCTCGACCACGACCGGCCAACCGACCAACGCCGTCTACGGCTTCATCGCGATGCTCATCAACGTGCTGCGCGACGAGCAGCCCACCCACGTTGCGGTCACCTTCGACGTCTCCAGATCGACTTTCCGGACCGAGGCGTACGCCGAGTACAAGGCCGGCCGAGCCGAGACGCCAGCCGACTTCAAGGGGCAGGTCTCGCTGGTCCGCGAGGTGCTCGACGCGCTGCGCATCCCGATCGTCTGCGCCGAGGGCTTTGAGGCCGACGACGTCATCGCAACCCTTGCCACTCAAGCGGCAGCCGACGGCATGGACGTCCTGATCGTCACCGGTGACCGGGACGCCTTCCAGCTGGTCGACGAGCGGATCACCGTGCTCTACAACAGCCGAGGGGTGTCGGACATGCGCCGGATGACCCCGGCTGCGGTCCAGGAGAAATACGGCCTCTCGCCGGCGCAGTACCCCGAGTTCGCGGCGCTGCGCGGCGACCCCAGCGACAATCTGCCCGGAATCCCCGGTCTGGGTGAGAAGACCGCGACCAAGCTCATCCAGCAGTACGGGGATGTGGCGCACCTGGTCGACCACGTCGATGAGGTCAAGGGCAAGGTCGGGGACAACCTGCGGGCCGGGATCGCCTCGGTGATGCGCAACCGTCGGCTCACCGAGCTGGTGCGGGACGTGCCGCTGGACGTCCACCCCGCCGAGCTCCGGCTCGGCCAGTGGGACCGCGACGAGGTGCACCAGGTCTTCGACGCGCTCCAGTTCCGGGTCCTGCGTGAGCGGCTCTACGCCACCCTGTCGTCGGTCGAGCCCGAGGCCGAGCGGGGCTTCGACGTCGACTCCCGGGTTCTCATCCCCGGCGCGGTGGCCGCCTTCCTGGCCACGCTCCCGTCCGGCGTACGCGTCGGGATGCACGTCCGCGGTACCTGGGGCCGTGGTACCGGCGACGCCTTCGGCATCGCCTTCGCTGCCGCCTCGCCTCCTGACGGCGACCCGCCGCGGAACGACGACGCGGCGTACGTCGAGCTGGAGCACCTCACCCCATCCGATGATGCGGCGCTGGCCGCCTGGCTCGCCGATCCGGCCGTCACCAAGGCGATGCACGATGCGAAGGGCCCGTTGCTGGCGCTCGGCGCCCGTGGCTGGACCGTGGCCGGCCTGACCTGCGACACAGCGCTCGC